>NZ_JBQSXL010000040.1:0-23542 GCF_052378165.1 Halomonas sp. AOP30-A1-24 | reverse complement strand
CCCATAAGCCCCCATGGGTGACAGATATTAGCAATATTGTTAAATGACGAAGGCAGCTTCATGCCTACAACAATACGGCCTAGTTAGTTCATGTTACCCAGGCCAAGAAGGCGCATCCGGTAGTGACAATGGCCTTTGATCAAGGCCCGCCCTGACTCTTTTTTACGACACATCTTGCTCAAAAATGTCCAACAGCCTCGCGCTAAAAGCGCTTTATTGGCCACTTCAGAGCAGATCATGATTAGAGTTTGCTTCCGACGTCGTCACGAAAATAATCCTCTGATGCAACTAGGCCAAATGTGCTGTTCGGCTCGTTAGCCTCTATCCCAACCTCCTCACTGAATAAATTTTGTATACGTCGCTCCTGTTTTAGGTACGCAACTGTGCCAAAAAAGCAACTCTCACAGAGATGTAGTTCGTAGCGCTCGCCATCGTGCTTAGCCCCGTATCCCCAATGAGCTTGGAGCGTCGCAAATTCAAGCCCAACATTCGCTACCCGAGTGGAGCATAGCGGTGATTTTCAACCCAGTTGTCCAAATGGCTGCACTTAAGCAGCCTTTTTATTACGCTCGATTTCCTGCACTTTCCCTGGGTTAAGCGACACTGAACCAGTGACCTCCCAGTTTCGGGTGCTGCCCGACCAGCGTTTCGGATAGCGACGCTTAGCGCTTTCATAAACCGCTTTACGACGTTCAAGGCGTTTTCGATCAACGCCACGATGCCGGTCAGCTGGCGTGACATATTGGATGCCACTGTGAAGGTGCTGTTCGTTGTAAGCCCGCTCGAACACCAACATCCATTCTCGTACCGCGCTCAGCGATGTAAAGCCCTTGGTGGGCCATGCTGGGCAGTATTTGACGGTACGGAACAGCGCTTCCGAGTAAGGGTTGTCGTTGCTTACTCTCGGTCGACTGTAAGACATCAACATCCCTAGTTCGGTTAACCTCGCTTTGAGCGTATAGGACGTCATCGGCGCGCCATTATCCGAGTGCAACACCGGCGGCTGATGCCAGCATTTCTCACGCAATAATGCACGCTCCATCAGCTGTTTAGCCAAGTCGCCCGATTCCGTCTCATGAACTTCCCAGGCAATGATTTTGCGGCTGTAGATATCCATGATCAGGTAGAGATACCAGTGCTGGCCTCGTACAACGGAGGCGCAATAGCTAATATCCCAGCTCCAAACCTGGTTCGGCCCTGTCGCCGTAAAACTGGTCGGCGCGGGTACTGTGCGGCGTGCTTTCGTACGGCCACGATGATGCTGCTGGTGATGCTTTTTCAAGACCCGATAAAACGACGATTCGGAGGCCAGATAGACGCCGTTGTCTGCCAGTAAGGGCACGATTTGAGACGGCGGCAAGCTCTGATACTCGGGACGATGACACGTGTTCAAAATGGTCTGCTTTTCCTCATGCGTCAGCTGATGCGGCTGCCTCCCTTGTGCCGCCTGTGGACGCTGATCCTCAACAACAGTGCCACACTCAGATCGCCAACGCTTTAGTGTGCGCTCGCTTACATCGATAATATCGGCTGCTTGATAGCGGGAAGCGCCCCCCATAACCGCTTCGTCAAATAGCGCGATAAGCCTTGCACGTTCGTCGAGCGGCGTTAGTCGTCCTCGCCGCTGTCGGGATCTTCGCTGTACAAGGCGTCGAGCTTTTTTGAGAGCACCAGTAACGACGTCGTCTCTGCCACTACCTTGTCTTTGCGTCGCACTTCCGCTTTGAGTTGCTTGATGGTCTTACGGTCTTCTTTACGTTGCTTTTGCGCCGCTTTTTCCTGATCTTCTTGCCGACCAGCGCCTTCGAGGCAAGCCGCTTTCCACTGTTGAATTTGCTCGGGATAAAGGCCTTTTTCGCGGCAGTAAGCGCCAAGCTCCGCCTCTGACAGGGTGGCGGTTTCGATGACCACGGCGAGCTTGGCGTCGGGCGACCATTCGCTGTCGCCTTGGGTGTAACCCGGCACAGGCACTCCTTTTACTCGACACTGTTTTAGCCAACTATACAGCGTCGCGTCAGAGATGCCTTCCTCTGTTGCTACCGATGCCACACTGTGATTATGGGGTGGTAACAACTTCTTCAGGACGGCTGCTTTACGCTCTGCAGAATAACGTGGCACAAGGACTCCATGCCGCTCCCTCTGGATTAGATTTAGGCGATATCACCAACCGGACAACAAGGCTGACAGAGGGGGATAGGCATACATCGCACATCACATCGGTGACGGAATCGATTTCCACCTTTTCAATAATTTTCATTTTGATTCTCCTACATTATTCAATCATCTATCTCCCAGGCCCAATAATCTGAAGAATTGAATGATCCGGTTACACCATTGGCTGCCACTAGATCATGATGGAACCCCAATGAGGGTGGTAGTCGCTATTTCGTACAGCACCCGGTTAGGCCTAACAGGATTCACTAAGCCTTTCATCGCCGCCTATTACGCTGAACGCTTCCGCTATCAGAATACGCTCAGAAACGGCTTGCGAATGAATGAAAATAATGACACTTTCCCTTGAAACACTAAGAAATAGTAGGGAATGGTAACGTATGGCAATTTACCAATATGAGCTCAGCAATGCTTCATTTCGTAAGCAACAACGGGTTTTTTCATCACCAAGCATCGGTCGACCGACTGCTTTCTTGAGCCATAGTCACAAAGATAACCAGCAAGCATTAGGCCTTCAGCAAATGCTCATTGAACAAGGGTGGGATATCTACATCGATTGGCAAGACCAAAAGATGCCGGAACGCCCTGATGCAGAAACCGCAAGGCGAATCAAGAATGCCATTGTGCATGCCAATTGGTTCCTTTTCCTGGCTACTGAGAACTCCATGTCATCACGATGGTGCCCTTGGGAGATTGGTTACGCTGATGGAAAGAAGAATCTCAATAACATCGTCATCGTTCCTACCGTCGACTCATCAGGTCGTCATCATGGCAATGAATATTTACAGCTTTATTCCCGTATCGACACCACACCAAACGGAGCATTAGCCCTATACGACCTTCAAGGGCACAGTCGTTGGCTGAGAAATATCTGATTATGCCTTACAAAAACCTGACGGGAAGCTCAGAATGAAACGTGATCAGTTACGGCTCGTTGACACCCTTTCAAAAGAGCTAGAAGAAGGAAATCTGGCTATTTTTGCGGGTGCAGGCTTTTCAAGAGCTGAATCGCCCCGGGTTTCGTAGACACCTCTAGGCCTTATACTAAAGGTACCTAGGAGGATCCATGAGCCGTCCCCGTTACACTGAAGAATTCAAAATCGAAGCCGTTAAACAGGTGGTAGAGCGTGGCCATCGAGTTGCCGAGGTCGCTGAGCGTTTGGGCGTGTCAGGCCACAGCTTGTACCACTGGATCAAGTGCTACGATAAGCCGGTAGAACAACGGCAAGAAGACGATGATCTCCAAGCTGAAAACCGTCGTTTAAAGGCTGAATTAAAACGCGTGTCAGAAGAGCGAGATATATTAAAAAAGGCCACCGCGTACTTCGCCAGAGAGTCCGACTGAGGTACGCGTTTATTCAAAAGCATGCGAGTCAATATCCGGTACGGCGCTTGTGCCGCATGATGGCCGTGCATCCTAGTGGCTACTATGCATGGTGTAAAAAAGCACTGTCTAATCGAGACCGGGATGATCAGCGTCTATTGGGATTGATCAAGCATGCGTGGCTTGAAAGTGGCGGTGTATATGGCTATCGCAAGGTCTATCAGGATTTGCGTGAGGCTGGCGAAGCCTGCGGTAAGCACCGAGTGGCCCGCCTGATGCGTAGGGAAGGTTTACGCTCTCAGACGGGCTATCGACGACGCCCTGGCTGCTATGGCGGCGGAAAACCGGCTGTTGTATCACCCAACCATTTAGACCGTCAGTTTGAAGTAACAGCGCCCAATGTTGCTTGGGTGACAGATATTACGTACATCCGAACGTACGAAGGCTGGCTTTACTTAGCGGTGGTGATCGACCTGTTTTCCCGTCAAGTGGTTGGCTGGTCGATGAAGTCTCGTATGACGACGGAGTTAGTGCTGGATGCTTTGTTATCGGCAGTCTGGCGACGCAAGCCACAAGAAACTGTGATGGTGCATTCAGATCAAGGAAGCCAATTCAGCAGCGGAGATTGGCAAAGCTTTCTGAAAGCCAATCACTTGGTGGGCAGCATGAGTCGGCGTGGTAACTGTCATGATAACGCCGTTGCTGAGAGCTTTTTTCAACTCCTCAAGCGAGAGCGGATCAAGCGACAGATTTATTCGACACGGGAAGCGGCTAGACGCGACGTGTTCAATTATATCGAAATGTTTTACAACCCAAAGCGCCGACACGGCACAAGTGATAACTTGTCACCGGTTGAGTATGAAAGGCGTTACTTTAAGAGCCTAACGGGTGTCTAGAATATCCGGGGCGATTCAAGCAGCAGGTTATGTCGACTGGAAGTCATTGCTCAAGCCAATAGCTGATGAGCTTGATTTAGACGTCGATAAAGAATGGGATCTAGTTACGTTGGCGCAATACCACACAAACGTCAATGCGACCAACCGAGCAAAACTCAATCAGCTACTGGTGACTGAGTTCTCAATGACGGCGGAGCCCACTGAAAACCACGCGATTCTGGCAAGGCTGCCTATTCCGACCTACTGGACAACCAATTATGATCGTTTGATCGAAACGGCGCTTGAAAAAAACGAAAAGATAGCTGACATCAAACATACCAATAAGCAATTGGCAACGACACGGCCGAAACGTGATGCAATTGTTTATAAGATGCATGGTGACATCGAGCATGCCGCTGACGCGGTGTTGACTCGCGATGACTATGAGCGTTACCACGTCAATATGCAGCCGTTCATTACAGCTTTAAGCGGTGACTTGGTTTCTAAAACCTTCCTCTTTCTCGGCTTCAGCTTCACCGACCCTAATCTAGAATATATTCTTAGCCGCGTCAGGATTCAGTTTACTCGAGATCAACGACAGCACTACTGCATCCTGAGAAGAGCTAGCAAGGGAGAGAATGAAGACCTTGCTGACTTCGAGTATCGCCAACGTAAGGAAGAGCTTTTCACAGGAGAGCTGCTCCGTGTAGGGATCAAAGCCGTTTATGTTGATGAGTTTTCTGAAATTACTGACATTCTGCGTGCCATCGAGCATCGCCACAAAAGAAATACAATCTTTATCTCTGGTGCTGCTCATGACTATAACCCGTGGTGCAAGGCTGAATCAGAGCAATTCGTTTATCATCTGAGCAGGGCCATTTGCAAAGAACAGTACCGAGTGATCTCAGGGTTTGGCCTCGGTATAGGTAGCGCAATCATCACTGGCGTGCTTGAACAAACTGTTATGAATGGTGGCCGTCTCGACAACGACCAGTTAATTCTTAGGCCCTTTCCACAAAGCAAGACTGGGGAAAGGCCTCTGAAGGAACTGTGGACAGAATATCGACGCAATATGCTCGCTCATGCAGGCGTTGCTATTTTTATGTTTGGCAATAAGCTGGAAAATGGCGAGTTAATCCTTTCTGACGGAATGCGTGAAGAATTCGATATCGCTGTAGCGAAAGGCGTTTTTGTAATTCCTGTAGGTATTACAGGCTCGATGTCGAAATTACTGTGGAATGAGGTTATGAAGTCTTATCAAGAATCTCAGCTGAACCGCCCCGGTTATTCCGGAGACCGGTTTGTTTGAGTCAGGCAGCTTCACCCGACTCCTCCAAATGACGATAATACGTCCTTTCTCGTTCTGCTGGTGGAACGTTTCCTATGGGTTCCAGCAGTCGGCGATTGTTAAACCAGTCAACCCATCCCAGCGTGGCATACTCAACGGCATCTCGCCCTTTCCATGGTCCACGATGGTGAATCACCTCCGTTTTGAATAAGCCGATGATGGTCTCGGCCAGCGCATTGTCGTAGGAGTCACCGGTGGTGCCGACTGAGGCATCGATACCCTCATCAGCCATACGCTCTGTGTAGCGGATCGAGAGATATTGGCTTCCTCTATCACTATGGTGGATTAACCCTTGCCTGTGCTTTCGTGCCCACAGGGCTTGCTCCAGAGCGTCCAGTACCAATCCCGTTTTCATCGACGTTGCTACACGCCAACCCACGATACAGCGTGCATAAACATCGATAACGAACGCAACGTAAACGAAGCCAGACCAGGTAGCGACATACGTGAAATCGGCCACCCAAAGCTGATTAGGACGCATGGCCGTAAAGTCACGTTTCACTAAATCAGGTGCTCGTTTCTGGCCGGGATCACTGATCGTCGTGAAGGGGCGTTGGCCTCGCACCACGCCGCGAATTCCCAGGCGGCGCATGAGTCGCTCTACGGTGCAACGAGCAACATTAACGCCCTCACGGCGGAGTTGCCGCCAGACCTTACGAGCACCGTAGACGCAGAAGTTTTCTTCCCACACTCGCTGAATCTCAGCGGTAAGAAACGCATCCTGCCGATATCGATCTGTCCGCCGCTCAGGATCGGTCTCAAGTGCCTTGTGGTGGTAATACGTCGACGGGGCGATTGGCAGCTGGCTACAAATCGACTCGACCCCGAACTGAGCACGATGCTCGTCGATAAATGACACCATCAATTGGGTTTGCGGTCGAGCTCCGCCTGGGCGAAAAAAGCAGCCGCCTTGCGGAGAATTTCATTAGCGCGCTTCAATTCGACGTTTTCACGCTCTAGCTGCTTGAGTCGTTCATTTTCAGGCAGGTTAGCCGAGCTATCTTCCTGCGTGAGTTCTGAGCGTTTGCACCAGGCTCTTAAGGTCTCTGGTGTACAGCCAAACTTGCTGGCAATGGAGCAGATCGCCGCCCACTTGGACGGGTATTCGCCTTGCTGTTCAAGGACTAATCGAACAGCTCGCTCTCGGACTTCTGGGGAATATCGTTTTGGTGAGTTCATAACTCCATCCTCTCAAGATATGGAGTCTCCGGTAAAGCCGGGGCGGTTCACAGCACGCGAATGGTAAAAAGATTACACCCTTGTTGGGTGAACTAGGCGATAAATCTACATCACTTGAACGCGCTCAAGAAGTCATCCTCCTCCTCTTACGGCTCATCTAAGGTGTCCCCATGGCTAGAAAGGTTTTCTTTAGTTTCCAGTACGACGACGTTCTGAGAGCGATGAATGTCCGTAACAGTAACGTGATCAATGCCAACCCTAAAGTTGGATTCATCGACAAAGCAGAGTTCGAGAAGTTAGAGCGCACAGGTGATAGCACGGTAAAAGCATGGATAGATGCCCAGCTTATCGGTACGACTGTGACAGTCGTACTTATAGGTGCCAATACTGATAAAAGTAAATGGGTAAAATACGAAATAGAGAAAAGTATCAAACGGGGCAACGGATTGTTGACTATAGATATTAGTAAAATCCCAGATTTCAATAAACAAACAAGTGACTTCTGCGGCATGAAGATCCAAGGATACAAGCACTACCGCTGGAATACAGATAATGGTCGTGAAAACCTTGGAGTATGGGTTGAAGAAGCCGCCAAGGCTGCTGGAAAACCTTGAGCGATATTTAAGCGACCACACCTTTGAGCTAATTAACGAAGATGAATTCTGATGCCCCGCCTGAAATCATACAGGCTACCAGGGGACCTATTCACCAAGCGATCCTGCGTTTGAACCCTTGTTTTAGCGGAAAAATGTCACGTGCTAACTGCTCGAATTATCCTGAATCGGATCAGGTGTCTTTGCCATCCATCAGAATAAGCTGAAGTACCACTGGCTTAGTTGCTGCCAATTGGGTTAGTGGCACACATATCGCCAATCGTTTTTAGTTTCATTGCATAACGGATTGTTGTAAGCCATTGCTTACAAACGCTGTGGTCAATCGCTTACATAAAAATGGCTTGATAAAGGCTAGGGTGAAAGTGTGACGCCCAGGATCGCCGCTTTAGCACGTCGAATGCGTCACAACAGGGATGTGATTATTGGTAGTGAAAAGAGGTAGGAGTGCCAGGGATGGCAGCTCTTTTCTAGGTTTTGGCCACTGCTAGCTCTTCCCAGCGTGTGGTGTAGCGTGGTGTACGGTGCTCGCAACGCAATTCCCAAGCATTCTGTTTGCGAGGCATGCCAATCCGGACGGTATTTTTTCCGTGTTCGCGATTGAGCTTATCGAGCGTGGCCATCAATTTTTCATTACGAGCACGTTTCTCGTCACTGATCGGTTCGGCGAGCAGCCCTAGTTGTTCATTGTCGTGATCGCACAAATCAATGAGCATAATCCCGCATTTTTGGTACCAGATGTCTTTTTTAAAAATTCTTTCTAGCCCTGCCATGGCAGCTTTGATGAGCTCGCGGCTATCATCGGTGGGGTGAGGTAGCGGTATTACTAACCGTTTACTGTAGCTCGGCAGATCTTGCCGAAAGCGATTGGTGTGAACAAACACCATCAATGCCTGCGCCAAGCCGTTTTGTCGTCGTAGCTTTTCACCAGCACGTGATGCGTGCACGCGTAGGGCTTCGTGCAGATCGGTTTTGTTCGTCGTGAGCCGGCCGAAGGAGCGGGACACCATGATCTGTTTTTTTGGTTGGCTCATGTCGTCGAGTGATATGCAGTTTTCGCCCCTCAACTCATAAACCAGACGTTCCATGACCACACTGAAATGGCGCCGCAAATGCTTAGAGCTGGCGGTGCGCAGCTGCCAAGCATTCTCTATGCCTAGAGTATGAAGCCGCGCTGCACTGCGACCTGCTACCCCCCATATCTCATTAACGGGTAGCTGCTCCAGGAATTCCCGGGTGTCGCTGCTGTTAGGGTCCATCATGGCCACGCCATTGAAAACACTTTCTTTTTTAGCGCGGTGATTGGCAATTTTTGCAAGCGTTTTGCTAGTGCTTAAGCCAACGCTAACCGGAATACCTGTATCTCGCTTAACTTGCTGTCGCATTAATTGGCATCGTTCTTCTAATGTGTCTGGTTCAAAGCCCTCAAACGATAGAAATGACTCATCAATGCTATATACATCCACGTGAGGCGTATGCTGTGAGAGAACATCAGTAACGCGGCTGCTCATATCACCGTAAAGCGCATAATTTGAGCTGAGCAATGTGCATTGTCGACGAATATGCGGATCAATCTGATGGGCAGGCATTCCCATTGCCACACCTAAGTTTTTGATTTCTTGCGAACGCGCGACCACGCAGCCGTCGTTATTCGACAAAACGCCGACAGCTTGGCCTTCCAACCTGGGAGCAAAGACTCGTTCGCAGGAGACATAGAAATTATTGCAGTCGACCAAGGCAATCATACGGTGAAACCGGGTGCTAGCGGTTGGATGCTATGGGTGGCCACACCCCAATTGTGACAATCATGCCCAGTGAGAGGGATGGGCTTAAACTCTGGGTTAGAGGCCACCAAATACGGCCGACTGCCCATGATGCTTAGCTTTTTACACGTCAGCTCGCCGTCCACGCTCATGATCACGATATGGCCTGGCTGAGGATTGATAGACCGGTCGACAATTAACAACGCATTATCTTTAATGCCATCGCCTTCCATGGAGGTGCCTTTGGCTCGCAGAAAGAACGTTGCACTAGGGTGCTTAATCAAATGGGCAATAAGATCTAATTCGACCTCGACATAATCGTCTGCGGGACTCGGGAAACCAGCGCGGACTTCGCCACCCGCTAAAGGCAGCCTTAGCGGTCGAGCCATGGTGTCGACGCGTCCAAGAATGGTGAAATGCATACTCATGCCATGCTCCCCATCGCTCGCCATGTGCCTGGTAGATGCACCTCAATGTTTTCAAGCGGTGCGAGTAGCGCGTCTTGTTCAGTCCCCCAAACCGCCAACAACTGCGTACCTTCCTCTCTCAAATCATCCCGTTGAAGAGGAAATCCTCCAACGATAACTGGAAGAGTACGGGGACTACTGAATGGCCGTTGCATAGACCGTGGGTAAGTTTTCTTGCTCATAAGCGCCTCCCTATATAGCTGTTAATATATACAGTATTAAGGGCTGACAATAAGCGATCAGCCTAGTGAATCGCAAGCACTCTTCTTCATTCGTTGGTCTTATCGTGTTGGCAAGCCCACCTTATTTTGACGGTGGTTAGATGAGGGCACCGCGATTTTGGTGCGTAGGCTGACTTGGATGGCCAATTCTCGTCTATCCTGCAGCTATGTGCGGACGATTTGCTTTATTCACCCCGATACCTGAGCTGACCAAAAAGGTCGGTGCGGTTATGTCTGAGCGCGACATTCGACCGCGCTACAATGTGGCGCCGGGTACCTGGATCGCGAGCATACGGCAGGCGTCTGAGGACTCTGCTCCCACGCTTGAAGAGGTGTGGTGGGGATTTCGCCCATCGTGGGCCAAAGGGAAAGGCACGCAACCCATAAATGCGCGAGTTGAAACCGTTGCGACTAATAACTTTTTCAAATCGGCATTTGCTAAACACCGGTGCCTCGTACTCGCTGACGGATGGTACGAATGGATCAAGAACACGCCCCCTAAGCAGCCTCATTATCTGTGCCGAAGGGATCGAGAGCCCCTATACTTCGCCGCTATCTACGCAGAACGGGATGATGGAGGTCTAGGATGTGCCATTCTCACCGAGCCAGCTCGAGGCAGTGCTGCCGATGTGCATGACAGGATGCCGTTAATTTTGGACGACGACAGTCTTGAACACTGGCTTGCTACTGACCTGACGGATAAAGAGACAATCCGCAGCATGGTGCGGCATATCGATGCGGGACTAGTTGAACATTGGCCGGTTAGCACGGCTGTTAACAAACCTTCCGAGGGACAAGGTGATGAGCTGATCAATCCTCTCTAGCGTTTCTGATCTTGAGATTGATAGTTTTCCAGCGCTTTTATCTATCCGCTAGGTTGTAGCCATAGGAAGGAAGAACAAATTCAAAGTGAGGAGCCAACAAAGCTATCTCACTGGTAGGTTGAACACCGTAAGGTGGTTAGACGTTATCCATCATCGGCCGCTTATGCATGGCTAGCCTCAAGTACCACGACGATCACTTCCGCGACGGCTAACTTATTAGTATAGCCCCCAGGATAATGGACCAGAGTACATACCCAAAATAAGGGTGCCTAAGATTATGACCACGCCAACTAGTTTGCGCGAAGCTGAGATGGAAGCAAGAGCGCGTCGAGCCGTGATGGAAAGCGGCGATTGGTTAACTGTCGATGAGATATTGCAGTTGCCAGGCGTCCGCTCACGTGGTGATAGTGTTCATCCTGCTCAGTGGAAACAACAAGGTGATATTTTTACTATCAATGACCACGGCACCGATTACTACCCAGCGTTTGGGCTTGAGAAGGATGCTGGCTACCGACCGTATCGCGTCATGTCGAAAATCATCGACATCTTCAAAGAGGATAAAGACGGATGGGGAATGGCCTTTTGGTTTCAGTCGATAAACAGCTATCTTGGCGGGCTAAGGCCCCAGGATCTGATAGCTACAGACCCTGATCTCGTTATTGATGCCGCTCTAGATGAGGTGCGAGGAGTCACACATGGATAGTGAGTAGACCAATATGGGGTAGTGGCAATAACAATCGACACGCTTCAAACGAGCAAAAAAGATAATCAGAGCTCCCCCTAAAGGTGACTTAAGTTATTATGAAGAGCTATCCGTGGAAAGGGGCTATGTCATGTGCAATGGGTCGCCCGCTATACCCCCATAGGGCCATGCCTTTACCGGCGTTGATGTTAGTCTGAATATGCTCACGTGGGTTTAATAACCATTATTTGCGAGGCTACTCATGTCAGCATCAGCCATTTCGCCTCAAAAGCATAGGAAAAATGGGGGGATTACCTTACCATGCTTCACTAAAAGCCTGAGAAATTTGACTCCCCATCATGTATGAGTGACGCCAAAAGCAACCTAATTCACGCTCTGCCGATAAAGCGGGAGGAAGCTCCATCACTGCTAAATGATCCGGTAAATGTACATCTCTTACCCAGCCATACGGCAATAATGCATGACCATAACCTGCGGCAACTAAAGCCATTCGATGCTCAACACCAAGGCCATATGTACGAGTCAAGCCGGAGCTTAATAATTTACTTAAGCCTTCAGTAATTAGCGATGGAACAAAATCATCCTCGCTAAGTGGTAGTAATCCAGGCTCACAGAGCATAAGAGGATGGAGTTCAGGCTGAAGTTTATCGGCTCGCACTAGTAAGACAAAGTGTTCCTTGAATAAGCTTGTATATGCCATCCCCTCAGGAACCGACTGTGCTGCACTAATTAGCAAATCAATTTCACGGTTCTGTAAACGCCGTAACAGACCTTGATGCTTGCCACTAACCAACTCGACTTTAGTTTTACCTGAACGGTGAGCACAAATCTGGATAATCCGTAACAAGTTATCCGGTGCCAGTGAGGAAATCACTCCAATACGTAAGGTTTGCCCAAAGGGAAGAGCTAAGCCATCATCACGTAACCCCTCAAGCCGAGTCACGCCTTCTAAAATTACGGCGATTAAGTCTAAAACTTCCTTTCCAAAGGCAGTGGGTGTTATTTTACTCCCCCTTTCAAAAATGGGCTGTCCGAGAATTTCCTCTACTTTTTTTACTTGATAAGACAAGCCCGAGGTCGAAATACCCATGTCTATGGCCGCATAACGAAAACTACGTTTCATTGCGACGGCCTCAACTAAAAGCAAGTCACGCACAGACACTGCTGCTAGCTTGTTCGTAATTACTTCACGCACCGTCATAAAACATTCGATTCCAATTGATGAAACACTGGCTATAATATTTTTAATCAAAATTATAGTCAATCTCATTCTCAATTGGAGAGGTTATGACCTCAATACCCCGTTGCTTTGCCGTGCTAGTAGCGACAACTTTGTTATCAGGTAACTTGTCAGCGCAAGAATTTAACTTTACTGATGTAACCGGACAGGAAATTAAGTTAGAAGCCCCTCCTAGACGTATCATTACTCTGCCCAATCCAGCTGCAGCTACCTTCATCGCAATAGATGGTTCTACCGAGCTGTTAGTGGGTATGAATGAGGGCTCTAAACGAGCCTTTGAGAGCGGTATGATGAGCGTTATGTTTCCTGAAGCTGTTGATATCTCCAGTGACATTTTGTCGGAAAACGGTGGTTGGATGCCCAACGTAGAGGCCATCGCAGAACTTAAACCGGATTTAGTCATCCAGTGGGGTGAGCGCGGCGATGATATCGTAGCTCCACTTCGCAATGCAGGTTTGCCCGTTGCTCTAATGGTAGGCGGTGGCAATGCGGGTACAGAAGAGCTGGCCCGAGCCAATATGAAAATGGTGGCTGATATCACGGGTAATACTGAAAAACTGTCAAAGCTTATTGATTGGCGTGACCGTGTACAAAGTGAAATTACTACTGGTTTAAAACAAGTAGGCTTTCATGCAACACCAAGCATTTTGCATTTGCGCTCTGCCAAATCCAAGTTGACTGCTACTGGTGAGAAAAGTTATCAACAAACCTTCATCGAGCTGGTTGGCGCTAAAAATGTAGCTCAAGGAGCTGGCGTACAAAGCACTGTTAGCGTGGAACAGATTCTTGAATGGAACCCAGATATTATCTTACTTTCCGCAGCAGAGACGGATGCTGGATTAGAAGCGATATACGACGACCCATTACTTTCTCGCTTAAATGCCGCCGTACAAAAACGCGTTTATAAGACACCTCAAGGTGGATATATCTGGGATAGTGCTTCCCATGAAAGCCCCTACACATGGATGTGGCTGGCCAATCTTACTCATCCCGATATTTTCTCTTTTGACCTACGTCACGAATTAAAAGAAGGCTTCAAATTACTTTATAACTTTGACCTATCGGATGAGCAGATAGATCGAATTCTGCGTATTGCTATGAACGGCGACAGTCACGGTTATCAAGTGTTTCGTAAACAATGAACACATATACGCGATCGATTCACTCGTCCTCAGAAATGGTTGAGCCAGTTACCCTGAGCACTTGGCGTGCTAGTCATTGGCCTCTTTTGTCCCTACTGCTTATAGCGACTGTGCTAATCGGGCTATCAGTAGGTCGATACAGCGTAGCGCTAGATGAGATTGTAGCCATCCTATATGCAGCCTTACGAGGTGATAACTCACAGCATATGGATGCGTTGGTGATCTTGAATGTACGCTTGCCGCGCATATTATTGGCAGGAGTATGTGGGGCTGGGCTTGCCATCTGCGGGGTAGCCTTACAAACCTTATTTCGTAACCCTCTCGTTTCACCTAAAGTGCTAGGTTTATCCTCAGGTTCAGCATTAGGAGGATCACTGGCAATTTTGGCTGGAGTAGGGGGGCCGCTACTGATGGGGGCTACGTTTGTATCAGCATTTGCTGCTCTGTTTTTAGTAGTGCTGATTTCAAATATGGCGGGTCGTACTTTGATGACTATTGTGCTTGCTGGAATTGTTATTGATGCTTTATTTGCAGCAGGTATTTCGTTAGTTCAATATGCCGCGGATCCAGAAACGAGTGTACCTGCCATCGTCTTTTGGCTGATGGGAAGCTTTGCAACGGCGAGTTGGGAAAAATTTGCACAAACTGCTCCTATACTCATTGCCAGCATTTACCTACTGAATAGAATGCGCTATCGCATTGCTGTACTCGCTATGGGTGACGACGAAGCTAAGTCGTTTGGCATCCATGTTGCACGCTCCCGGATGATCGTCTTCGCGTTGATTTCTATCATTATCGGCGCCTGCGTAACCGCATCGGGCGTAGTGGGGTGGGTAGGACTCGTAATCCCACACTTTGCTCGTATGTTAGTAGGCGAAGATCACCGCCGGCTCTATTTCACGAGTCTTATGCTGGGTGCCACTTTCATGATTTTGACTGATACGTTGGCTCGTAGTTTAACTGCTGCAGAGATTCCTTTAGGCGTACTCACAGCTCTAGTTGGCGCCCCCGTCTTTGTGTACTTACTATGCACTCGTCGACGTGAAAGGGCTTAATCATGCAAACCGTCTTTACCTCTCATCTCAGTTTAACTGGAGCGTGCGTACGTTTTAGTGAACGTGTGATTTTTCAGGATTTAAGTTTTAACGTACAAAAGGGCGAAACGTTGGCCATTTTGGGCCCAAACGGACGCGGTAAGACTACGTTGCTAAAAGCTCTATTAGGCTCACAACGT
Source organism: Halomonas sp. AOP30-A1-24 (assembly GCF_052378165.1). Classification (NCBI taxonomy): domain Bacteria; kingdom Pseudomonadati; phylum Pseudomonadota; class Gammaproteobacteria; order Oceanospirillales; family Halomonadaceae; genus Halomonas; species Halomonas sp. AOP30-A1-24. The sequence goes on along the minus strand of NZ_JBQSXL010000040.1, from coordinate 8,439 downwards.
TTAGATCAAGGACAACGGCAGGTACCCCACCTCATCGGCTATGTACCTCAATACCAATACGGTAGTGAAAACCATTGTTGCCTCGATGTGGTACTCATGGCACGAGCCGCCTTGCTTCCCATGTTCAGCCTTCCTTCACAGCGGGATCGTAAGCTAGCTCTTGAAGCATTGGAAAAAGTAGGCGGAGGGCATTTTGCTTATCGTTTATATGGCTCTCTATCCGGCGGCGAGCGCCAATTAGTGTTGCTTGCTCGTGCTTTAGCTACTGGTGCTGAGGTACTCATACTTGATGAGCCGGCTTCAGCTTTAGATTTAGCTAATCAGGACTTATTGCTTAACGTCTTATTCGAGTTACGCCGAGTACGTAGCCATTCGGTCGTTTTTACCACTCACCATCCGCAACACGCTCTGCATCTCGCAGACAAAGTACTGCTGATGCACACCAACGATCAGATTAAATTTGGTCCAGCTGATGAGCTGTTAACCGAGTCTGAGTTATCCCGTTTATACAACGTCAGACTACGCCGTCTAATGGTGCAAACGGGAGAACATTTTCAAAGCACAATCTGCCCGGTTTTTGGAATACGTGAACCGGATCAAGATATGCCCATTTCTTATCCTCTAAACAAAGGTAAATACAATGAGTAACGATACAATCTCCTATCTGGAAAATGGACATGAATTTACAGTCCACTTTGATGAGTTATTAAAATACCACGGTGCCGGTTATCCGGGTGGTGTAGCCCACGGGCTAAAAGTTATGCAGCGAGCCTGGCCCTTGCTAGATAATGGTCGTTTGCCTGAACGACGTGAAATTCGCTGTGTCACAGCCTTTGGAGGCCCAGGGGGTAGAGATGCGATTGAGTTTGTTACCCGCGGTCTTACTGAGGGTCGCTACATTGTTGATAACTCAGTAGGGCTCGAAGAAGAAGAGTCCCCCGGTGGTCGTTATTACTTCCGTTTCGAGTACCGTGGCACCGCTGTTGAAATCACCATCCGTCCCGGACACGTACGCCCCGAGTTCATTCAGTTAGCACGCAAGAAAGACCGCTCACCAGAAGAAGAGATCATTTTGGCTGAAATGAAGCTCGAAATGGGAGAACGCTTGTTAGTCCAGCCCGCAGAAGATATTTACAACGCTACCGTATTATCGTAATAAGTCATAGCCATGAGTCAAGAACGTCAAACTTGGCTCGGGCTACTTGCCCGAGCTAACCGAGATTATCTGGAAAATATCTGGGCTACTTACAATCCGGGTGTGCCTATACAAAAACTCGCTGGCCCTGAAACGGGGTTGGTGCAGCTCAATACACAAGCTTGTAAGGCCTCAGTGTCATTTCAGTTTGGTGAGGCTTCTTGTACTCGCTGCGTAATCGCTATTGGGAAAATTCAAGGTTACGCAGTACATTTGGGCTCCGATCTACGCAAAGCGGAGTTAGCGGCCTATCTAGACGCCTTTCTACAAACGGCCCCCTCCCACCAACGTGAGCTGGTGCTGCACCCTATACGCCAACAGTTAGAGCTAAAAAAGGCTGAGAGGGAGCAGCTGACGGCTGCTACTTCTGTACGTTTCTACACCACACAAAAAACTTAGAATCATGAAAATACCTTTACGATCTGAGCACAGACATGACGATGAGTTACATCGGCAGACGCGTACTTATCGGCGACTACTGCATGCCTTTGGTTACCCAATGCGCATACAGCAACTAGAAGAGCGTGCTATTCATTGCATCGTTGACTGCCTTCTAGACAGCCAAACGACGGTAGCTATTGAGGTGGAAAATAAGGAATTAACAAGCCGTATTTTGAATACAGGCGCAACCTTGAGCCAAACTCCCGAATGGGTTTTTGCAGGTTCTCAACGGCATCACTTACAACATATTCCAGCAGGAAGCCGTGAGGCGCCTGAAAGTGGGGCAACCCTTGTCATGGAAATAGCCGCCATATCACCTACAAACGGGGGGCTTGCTATACGAGCCACCGGTGCAGGACTCAACAAACCACACACTTTATATTTTTCAGGGTTACATCAAAATGTAGTCATTGATCATATTGCTTTTCGTGCCGATTACCCGCGTGGAGTGGACCTACTACTATGCGCTGACACGCAGCTGGTTGTATTACCACGTCACTTAACTTTGGAGATCATTTAATGTACGTACCAGTAAAGGGTGGTGAACAAGCAATTGCTGCTTCCCGTATAGCCGTAGAACGGAGTCGCCGAGGCGACGACACAATCCCCGAGATTGAAATTAATCAAATCATGGCACAAATGTCGTTAGCTCTTGATCGGATCATGAGTGAGGGGGGCTTATACGATCGACGTTTTGCTGCTATTGCCTTTAAGCAAGCTCAGGGAGACATTGCCGAAGCGGTATTTCTCGTACGTGCTCATCGCGCGCAATTAGCCAATTTTGGCTCAAGCCAAAACATAGATCTAAAAACAATGCATTACAGTCGCCACATTTCCGCCACGCAAAAAGAGTTGGCTGGAGGGCAAATTTTAGGCGCCACTTACGACTACACCCACCGCTTACTGAATATGGATTTAGAACACTCTCGCCCTCAGTGCGAGTTACCTAAATCAGTGATAACAGCTCCCTCATCGCCCTCTAGCTCTGAGCCACTGTACGCAGATCTTATCCGCACCGAAATATCTAAAGCTCCGATAGACATTACGCGAACTGTTTTGCCTTCTTTACCTGATCCTTGCGAGCGTCTCGCTCATCTCGCTCGTGGCGAAGAAGGCTACTTAACTGGATTAGCTTACGAGAGTTTGCGTAAAGCCTCAACGAGTCATCCCTATGTAGCGCAATTAATGAGAGGGAGCGTTGAAATATTCGTAGAGCTGGAAGACCTCAATTTAACCGTATCCATTGGTGAGGTTGAGTTAACTGCCTGCACTACTGTGGCTCCAAATTTTAGCTCATCTCCACATTTAGAAGCGGGTTTTGGTATTGCTTTTGGAGCTAACGAGCGTAAAGCCGTCGCCATGGCAATCGTAGATCAGCACTTTAAAATTGAGGGTGCTACCAGTGATGCACTCATGCATACCGACGGAGTCGCTGCATCCGGCTATGTCAGCCATTTGAAATTACCTCATTACTCTGACTTTGATGCTGATTTAGCGCGTTTACGCCGAGTTCAGGCTAAGGAGGAAATATGAATTATGCCTACCTTGATCTACCGTCCAAACAAGAAATACGTCGTAAAACCCTAAAAGCACTCTGTCTACCTGGACGTCAAATACCTTTCTCAGCTCCTGAGCTACCCATTGCCTATGGTTGGGGGGTAGGAGGCATGGCTATTACCGCTGCCTTATTAGAACCGAATGACACGTTAAAGGTAGTCGATCATGGTTCGGATGATACCGTTAATGCCCTGAATATCGCGGATTTTTTTACTAAAACGGCAAACATATCAATTACGACAACAAGCTCAAAGGCTACTCTCATTCAAACGCGTCAGCGAGTCCCTGAAAGCCCGTTGCGGGAAGAGCAAATTGTGGTGTACCAAGTTCCTCGACCTGACCCTCTACGTGGATTTATTAATGATGCGGCCGAAGCACTGACACGGCACGCACATCATGATTACGGTGTCGTGTTAAGCGCTCTATTTGAAACATGGTTGCAACAAGATGAGGCGTGCTTAGGATACGACCACCCTGTGATTGTTAATGATGGGGTCTTAATGTCACCGTCGCCTATTCCTGCTATGGATAACCCCCGCATGGCGATGATGCCTGCTATTCAGATTTTTGGCGCCGCACGCGAGCGACGAATTTATGCATTGCCTGCCTATACACCCTTAGCAAACTTAGCTTTTGTTGACCTGCCTGCTAGCCTGAAAAAAGTCGATACAGCATGTTGTATCTGCGGCTCATCTATTCATTATTTGGATAATATTGGTACGTCAAACACCCCCCATTGGGTATGTTCCGACTCCGAAGCATGCAAGGAGCGCGCTCATGTTTAGCTTGCCAGATCCCGTGCTGACAGCACAGGCTATCTCACTTGAAATAGCTGGGCACCGTATTTTGTCGGATTGTCACCTCAAGCTTTATCCTTCCGAGGTTCTCGCTTTAGTCGGCCCCTCAGGTGCTGGAAAATCAAGTCTTCTGAATATACTTGCTGGACGACAGCTATCTAACAACTGTCAGGCTCTTTCCCTTTTAGGCCAGGATTTACTACGTACCAGTCTTTATCAAACTAACCTTTTACGTCGGCGGGCGTGTGGCTATGTGGCTCAGGATGCCAGCACAACCCTAAACCTGAGACAAAGTGCCGCCACTAATATCGTACGTCGTCTTTTTGATTTAGGTGACAACCGTGCGGTTGATGCACTCAAACAAGCACAAAAATGGGGCCAGCGACTTGGTTTATGTCCAGAACGATTACATGAGCCAGTGAAGAACTTTTCGGGAGGGATGCGCCAACGCGTACAAATCGCTGCGGCCATGATCCATCAGCCGAGCATTTTATTTTTAGATGAACCCACTGCTGGTCTCGACTCAGTCGCTCAAGCAGATTTTTTAGATGTGCTCTCTAATTTGAGAAACCAAACACAGACTGCCATGGTGTTTGTGACTCATGACTTACGTCTAGCTCGACTCATTGCTGATCGGGCCATCGTGATGGATCAAGGCCGCATCGTCAGCGAATCCATTATGGATCGTTTGCTTACTGAGCCTGAGCATCTCATCGCCCAAGCTATTGTTAAGGCAATGATTTAATGAATAAACCAACTGTGATTTTGCAGTATGAAGGCAATGGCATACATCATGGGCCACTTCGCATAACGGCACAAACAGGGCAGATCGTACAGATCTGGGGAGCGTCAGGCTCAGGAAAATCGACTTTGCTCTCACGAATTTGGGGAAGTCGAAGCTTAGGAACGGCACACTTGTGCATACGAACCCACGATCAGCAGTTCACACCAAGCACAATGACACCCGCCCACTTTGCATTTCTACGCTCACGATTAATGTCGTACGTAGGGCAACATCCTACCGTACTACCTCGCGAAAAACTTGTGGATTGGTTTGCTCTAGTCCCCACAAAGACAGTACTCGACGGACTAAGACTGCTGGACCTCTCTCCTAGCTTACTCTCTCGCTATGCCTGTGATGTCTCTGGTGGTGAACTACAGCGTTTTATGTTGCTTCACGCTTATTTTTCTTCTCCTCCAATCTTACTTTTAGATGAGCCCTGTACAGGATTGGATCCAGAGCGTAGTCATCAGGTGAGCACGCTTTTATTACAGGCTAAAGCCGCTCAGAAACTGGTTATTTACACCAGTCATACGAGTGCCAGTTGGGTGGATCAGTCAATCTCTTTAGACGGTTAAACCGTCTACATTTAATTTAACCTGGAAAAGTACTCATAATGAAAAAAATTTTATTGGGATCTGCGTTGAGTGTAGGTTGCCTAAACTTCGTTCATGCCGATACCTCAGTCACACTGGTAATCCCCCCACCAAACCGTAGTGCTTTAAAGTAGAATTTCTCGCAAAGGAAATTCAATGAAAAAGTCTCCCGCTTTGGCTGAGTGAGCGGCTTATTAATGCCTACGCCATACAACATTTAATAAAAAAGAGGAGGGCCAAAAAGAAAAAAAATCTCACGGCAGTGTAAAAACAAACTCAAAAAGATAAATCAGGGAGTAAACATGTTGTTGAACAACAAAAAATGCCATGGCATTTCTACATTGGCACTAGTAGCAGGTTTAGGGTTTTCAGGAACCACACAGGCATTCAATGTGTATGAAGACGGAGAAACTTACTTTGACCTATATGGCCGTATACACTTGACGTTAAACAACGATGACGGTAACGACTATATTAGTGAAGAAGGTTCACGCCTTGGCTTTAAAGCTGGACATAGGATAAATCCTAAGCTAGAGGGTTTTATAAGAGCCGAGTTTAGATTCACCGCTAATGATCGTGACGAGGCACGGCCTAACGTCATTGATGATATAAGGAACACATATGTAGGGCTACGATTTGAAGACGTCGGAGCCGTAAAGGTTGGTAACTTTGACTCCATCTATTATCAGAACATATCCAAGGTTATCAATGTAAGAAATACTGTGGATTGGCGAGCCTTGGCAAAAGGTGGTGCCCGCGCCCGTGGAAACTCTATCTCTTTTGAATCCCAAAGTTTCGATGGCTTCAGCCTGGGTGTCGCTGGAAAGCTCGATCCAGAAGATGAAGATGCAGGTGAAGAAGAAACACTTAACCTAATGGGATATGTAGCCTATGAAACAGGCCCGGTACGTTTTGCCGCTGGCTATGATGAAGCAGAAGGTGATGATGATGCTCTACTCGGGGCAAGCGTAACCTACAAAATATCTCCACAGCTAAGTGTCGGTGCGTTATTTGAAGAGCAGGGAGATATTCGTCATTATGGTATAGCACCCGTTTTTAGTTACTCAGAAGGCAAAATATACGGGAACGTCAGCTATATGGAAAATAGTGACATGAATTTGAGTGACGTCCAATACGTTGCGGGTGGCAGCTACCGGCTTAGTGATCCAATGTTTGTATATTTAGAATATGCTAGCAGTACAGATAGGGAGATCAATGCGATTGATAAGGATTGGTGGGCTTTAGGGGTTCGATACGATTTCTAAGTTTCACAGAGCCCATTAATACAGGTCTACACAGCACCCCGAAAGTTGAACTCCCAGTTCGACCTTCGGGGTTTAAATCTCGATAGCCTCAAAAATCAAGCGCAACGCCGGTGGAGCTGGTGAAATTGATCCGCCGCATGTCGGGGTGGGCAATTAGATGGTGCACAGCCGGGTACTGCCCGGAAACCTTCATGATGAAGGTATTACCGCACACCACAGAGACATAGCGCTGGCTTGGGTACAGGCAAGCGTACTCACCAACTAGAGCAGAAACAGCGTGCTCAAAATGGGGAAGGCGATTAATAGCGCTAGTCGTATTAAGTCAGAAACCACAAAAGGCGCCACCCCTTTAAATATCTCCCCTAGCCCGACATGTGGCGCCATCGCTTTAATCACAAACACGTTCATCCCCACCGGCGGGGTCATTAGTCCCAGCTCAACGGTCAGTACGGTCAAAATACCGAACCACACCGGGTCGATGCCCATCGCCTGAATAATCGGGTAAACCACCGGCACGGTGATCACCAGCATCGCGATGGAGTCCATGAACATGCCCAGCACGAAGTAGAGCGCCAGGATGCACAGCACGACGACGATGGGCGTTAGATCCATACCGTAGAGTAGGTCAGTGATGGAGAACGAAATGCGCGACACCGAAATGAAGTAACCCAGCGTTTCGGCCCCTACCAGCATAAAGAACACTACCGCGGAGAGCGCCAATGTCTCTTGTACGCTATGCCATAGCTGCGCGCCGCGCATGCCTTTCGCTAAGGCGTAGAGCAGCGTAGCGAATGCCCCAACGCTAGCGCCTTCCGTCGGCGTAAAGGCACCAAAATAGATACCTAAAATCATCACCAGGAAAACGCCAAAAAAGGTACTGGCCAATGTCGCGGGCACGCTTCTCGTTGAGGCTGCGCTGGGCGCGCAGCTCGGGCGGCACGTCCTCTTCATCGAAGACGAACAGCTTGACCAGAACCCCATAGGGAATTTGGGCTATGTAGTATTCCTTGCCCGCCTGGATGCCGCGCACGGCCGGGAACGAGTAGGTGTGTTCCTGGGCGGCCTCGGTGATTTCGCTGGCCGCTGCCTCCCGGCGAGCCGCCGCTTCGGCGCGCTCTTGGCGCTCGGCCTCGACACGCTCGATCTCGGATCGGGCCTGGGCACCATAGCGCTCCACCAGCTCATCGAAGGACAAGCCCAGCGCCGCTAGGCGCCCAGCGTGACGCTCTACCCGGTCGCCCTGAGCCTCGGCATGAGCTGCGCGCTCGGGGTTGTACAGTCCCGGCTCCCAGATCGCTACCAGCAGCGCCACAGCTTCCGACTCCTGGCGTTGCTCCAGGGCAGCCGCCAGAACTTGCGGGTAACGCTCGCCCTTATCTAGCTTGTTCTCGTTCTCGACCACCACGAACGCCTCCAGCGTCTCGGCCTGACGATTCAAGCGGTGCGCTGCGTCGGTAGCGGCATGATCAGCCTTGTGGCCGGACACCACCTCGGCGGATTGGTAGGTCTTCGGGGTGCGGGCGTGGGTTACGACCGTCTCGGTTACGCTCATGACATAGAACATGGTGCTAACTCCTTTGGTTTGTCCCAGCCGGGGAGCGGAATGGGTTTTGGAATTCCGAGAATCAAATTGGCTAAAAAATGCATCGAAGCCGACGCTCGTACCCCGCGCGCTTTATGCGGGCGTTAACTTGAGCCAGAACCAATGACAAGGGAGAATAAGGATCATATGAATTACATCTTTCTCGATACATGTGTTTTGCTAGATGTTTCTACGAAAAGAAGTGATCTCCCTCTTGTGTCTGCA
>NZ_JBQSXL010000039.1:0-24022 GCF_052378165.1 Halomonas sp. AOP30-A1-24 | reverse complement strand
GGCTCATTCCCCCAGCTCATCCCTCCAGGAATAGCACGGTGAGAAACCGACCAGGCGGCGGGCTTTTGCATTGCTGTAAAAGGTTTCAAATTCACCCATTGCCTGCTTGATGGGTACGCCTGGGTAGAAGCGTTCCACTACTTGAGCATTGCTCAACCCTACTGACAGATCATTATTGGCGACGTTAAACACCTCGTAACCCAGGCCGTCTGTTTTCAGGCAGCAGTCGACCATCTGGCCCAGGTCGCGAGCGTCAATGTAAGCAAAAATATTGCGGCGGCGCAGTGCCGGGTTGTCTATATAAGCCGGGAAGTTCTGGCGATATTCGTGAGGCTCGATCACGTTATTAATGCGCAAGGCATAAATGTCGATGCCCGAGCGCTCCTGGAAAGAGCGTGCAGTTACTTCGTTAACCACCTTGCTCATTGCGTAGCTGTCTTGCGGCACTGTGGGGTGCTCTTCATCTACCGGTAGGTAATCAGGTTGCTTCACTCCATCGGCAAAGCAAATGCCGTAAGTGGTCTCGCTGGAAGCAAAAATGACTTTGGGAATATCTAGCCGAGTCGCCGCATCCAACACATGGTAGGTACTTAACGTGTTAATGCGGTAGGTTTCGTTATCCGGCCGGTGGAGAATGGCGGGTATGGCGGCAAAGTGGACGATGGCGTCGTAGCGTGGCATGCCGGTGCTAGGTTCTAGCTCATCGAAATTGGCATAGGCTTGGCACGCATTAAATACCTGACCCGCGTCGGTCAAATCGACCTTTAGCGTAGTGATGCCCGGCACGTCGGAAACTACCCAGTCCAGATTGGTGACGCTGTGGCCCTGGTCGCGCAGGTACGCCGTTACATGACGACCCGCCTTGCCGCTACCACCGGTAAACAAAATGCGCATGTGGATTTCCCGTTTATTGTAAGAGTCCGTTACAAGGACCCACACCTTAGCAAAGAAAACGTTACACCGCCGAGTTGGTTCTATCACCACACTATGCGCGACGAAGCAGGGCAATTGATGAATTGCAATCGGTGGCAAATAGCCATATCACAGCGCAATCATTGTGCTCCATAAATAAGCCTTGTGATCTACACTCAGTTTAAGCTTGGGTATTTGATCGATGCCTGAGCCTGATGCTTGATCCCAACAGCAGTGCATTTGCATAAACGGGAGGTCGTTATGATCCACCATGTTTGGGGGCTCCTTCATCATCCTGACGCAGAGTGGCATAAGATTAGTGGCGAGCATGAGTCTATTAGCCATCTCTATGTCCATCATGTCCTTGTTTTGGCGGTTATTCCTGTAGTCTGTGCGCTGATAGGTACGACCCAGATTGGCTGGACCTATGGCGGTAGCAACACCTATAAAGTCTCTATTACAGATGGCCTGGCGCTAGGCGTTGCGTTTTATGCGCTGATGTTAATGGCCGTTGGTGTGGTTGGCAGTGTGATCCACTGGTTAGCCCGCAAGCTGGAGAATCGCCCTAGCCGCCGCAACTGTATTATTTTCGCGGGGTACATTGGCACACCGATGTTTCTGAGCGGTGTTTTCGCCCTTTATCCGGCTTTCTGGTTTTGCATGCTGGGTTTGGTGATGGGGCTACTTTATAGTGCTTACCTACTCTACAAGGGAACGCCCAGTTTCTTGGGTATTAGCCATAAGCGCGGTTTTATTATATCCACTGCAACGCTATGTATCGGAGTGTTGGTATTAGAAGTGCTGCTTGTGGTGATTGTTCTGCTGTGGAGTATGGGCTCGGAGTACAGTGTGGTGTGGTGGTTTTTTGGATAGAGAGTGTCTGTGGGGCAGTTATGACGGCTTAGCCCCAGGTTTTAGCGTTTACTGCACGGCTTGTAAGAAAATCTACTAAATAGCGCTTCTAAAACGCATGATCCGTTTGCCGTCAATGGGATCATCCAGCACGTGGGCATGCACACCGAACGTCTCTTGTAAGCACTGGGTGGTTAGCACGTCATGTGGTTGGCCGCTGGCGATCAGTCGTCCGCCGTCCATCACGCCAATGCGGTCGCACTCCATGGCCTGGTTAAGGTCGTGCAGGGTGATCACAACGGTAATCGGCAACTGCCTGACCAGCTCAAGAATGGAGAGCTGATGGCGGATATCCAAATGGTTGGTGGGCTCGTCCAGCAGGAGAATTTTGGGTTGCTGGGCCAGTGCCCGGGCAATATGAACGCGCTGGCGCTCACCGCCCGAAAGGGTATGCCAGAGGCGGTCCGCCATGTGTGCCATATCCACGTCATCCAGTGCCTGGCCGACAATCGCATCATCCTCGGCGGACCAGGGGCGAAGCGCCGTGAGAAATGGCGTACGTCCCAGTGCAACCACTTGACGCACATGAATTCTATCGGTGGTTTCCGCCTGTTGTTCAACCATCGCGATAGACTGCGCAATATGGCGTTGGCGCATTTTGGCGATCGGCTGACCGCCCATGTGTACATGGCCCGTTTTGGGTTTGTTTAAACCTGCCAGCAGGCGAAGCAGCGTGGTTTTGCCGGAGCCGTTGGGGCCAATCAAGCCAAAGGTTTGGCCGGGCGCAACGTCCAGGCAAACGTCCTTTAAAAGCGTGCGTCCATGCACGCTCCAGCCCAGCTGTTCAGCGGTTAATTTCATCGGTTCCTCGTGCCGCGAACAAGAATCAACGCAAAAGCTGGCGCGCCGATCAGCGAGGTAATAACCCCAATGGGCAGTACCTGACCGGGCACCAGAATGCGCGAAAGGATATCCGAGCCAATCAAAAACACGGCGCCAGCAAGTGCCGAAGCGGGCACCAGGCGCGTGTGCTGGGTGCCCACGATAAAACGCATGGCATGCGGAATGACCAAACCGACAAAGCCAATAGCGCCCACCATCGACACCATAATGGCTGTCACCAGCGCTACCGCAATAATTAACAGCCCTCGTGTTGGGCGCACGGCGATACCCATGGACGCCGCGCTGTCGGCGCCGAAGGTAAAGGCATCCAGTGCGCGGCGGTGCCAAAGGCAAATCAGCAAGCCGCCCAGGGCGGCAGGTAAAGCGATCACGACATCGCTCCAGCGCACGCCGGAAAGATTACCCAGTAGCCAGAACATGATGCCGCGTGCCTGCTCGGCACTGGCCGACTTGGTAATGATGAAGGCGGTCAGCGCGTTAAACAGTTGAGAGCCTGCAATGCCCGCCAGAATAATGGCCCCGGCGGCTTGGGTGCTGCGCCCACCGCCAGTCCCGCTGCTGGCTGCATGGGCAAGCAGTACCACTAGGCCAAAGGCAAGTACTGCCCCGGCAAACGCCCCGACAGATAAAGTGAAAGCACCCGCACCAAGCCCCGCTACGTTAACGGCTACGGCACCGGTTGAGGCGCCTGCAGAAATACCCATCAAGTACGGGTCCGCCAAGGGGTTGCGTAGCAATGCCTGGAGCACTACCCCGGCCAGCGCCAGCGCGGCGCCACAACACGCAGCCACAATGGCGCGGCTTAAGCGATAGTTCCAGATAATACCGGCATCAATGCGATCAACGGCGTAGTTAGCGCCCAGAAGATGGTTAGCCAATACCTTGAGAATCGTATCCACAGGAATCGAGGTTTCACCAATCGCCGTACCAGCGAGCAGTGCTACCAGCAATACCAGGGGGGCAAGCCAAAACCAGTGCGCCTGAGCGCGCAGTGCTTGGGTACTTTGCATCGCAACCGCTTTCATAGCGTAAACGAGGTAGCAGGTAGGGCGGGGAAGGGCTTCATGGGATGGTGTTCCGGGTGCCGATGGATATAAAACTCGACAGACTGCCGAAGACGTGACGATAAAGCACGAAAAACCTTTGCGATTGATGACTTGCTTAAGCGGGGAGGTGGCTACACCCTGGTGCCATCCTCTATAATGCGCGGTTATTGTAGTCATTTTATCGACGCTTGGCTCTATCGTTATTCTCTTGTCAGTGATGAATAACTTTCACGTGTGTTGCAGTGTCCATGCGTCGCTTAATGTATTAGGTTTACCCGCTTGAAAAGCAGGCGCTTTAAGCGTATTTCTGGCGCTTAATCGCTCAATATCTCCTTGTTAAATCAAGTCAATGTTCCTTCTGCCCATGGTGATGCCTGTGGTTGAGTTTCCCTTTACCGCCGTCGTCGGCCAGGCATCGCTTAAAAAAGCGCTGCTTCTGAACGTGATTAACCCGCGCATTGGCGGGGTGCTGATTAGCGGCCCGCGAGGCAGCGCAAAATCGACTCTCGCCCGCGCGTTGGCCGCACTACTTCCAGAATCAGGTCAGGGCGACACGTCGCCGTTTGTTACGCTGCCGCTGGGCGCCAGCGAAGACCGCCTGACCGGTAGCCTGGACCTGCAAAAGGTATTGAACGAGCGCGAAGCTACCTTTCACGAAGGGCTGTTGGCCAAAGCCCATGGCGGCGTTTTGTACGTCGATGAAGTCAATCTGCTCGCTGACACGCTGGTTGATCTGCTGCTGGATGTCGCTGCCAGTGGGGTCAATATCGTCGAACGCGACGGTATCAGTCACTCCCACGTGGCACGTTTTAGCCTGATTGGCACCATGAACCCGGATGAAGGGGAACTGCGCCCGCAGTTGCTCGACCGCTTTGGCCTCTGTCTGGAACAGCCAGCTTCCATCCGTATCGAAGAGCGCATCGCCATCGTGCAGCAGCGCGATGCTTTTGATCGCGACCCCGAGCGCTTTATCGCCGACTACGCTGATGAGCAGTCAGCCCTGCGTGAACGTATCGAGCAGGCACGCCGCACGCTTGCTGCCGTTACCGCACCTGACTGGGTTTACGCGCACATCGCCAAGCGCTGTGAAGAGGCAGGCGTTGAAGGCCTGCGTGCCGATGTTACCTGGCACCGCGCCGCCCAAGCCCATGCCGCCTGGCGGGGGAGCGATACGATCACCAAGGACGATGTCGATACCGTTGAGCCTTGGGTATTGGCCCATCGGCGTACGCGTGAATCTTCCACACCGCCATCAACGCCGCCTTCTTCTCCACCGCCTTCGTCCACGTCAAATGAAAAACCTTCTGGCGGTCAGTCGTCCGCTAGCGGGCATTCAGGCGAGCAGGGGCAGTGGGGCGCCATGCCGCCCATGGCGCAGGACATGCTGGATAGCCAGCCGGTGAATCTCCCTGCGCTACGCCTGCCTACGCCAACCAACCGGCCTGTGGCTAAGCAGCCGCTATCACTGGGCGGTAGGCGCAAGGGCGATGAAGCGGGCCAAGGGCGAACCAGGGCTGCGCTGACCTCGCGGCCGGATTGGTTTGCTACGCTGATCGCCAATCGCGGCCAATGGCCTTGGCGGCAGTTGCGTTATCAAAAAGCGCGCACCGGGCAGCCGGTGCTGCATTTGGTACTGCTGGATACCTCCGGCTCGACGTTGGGTAAGCGCTTGTTGGGCCAAGCCAAGGGCTGGGTCGATAGCCTGACCCGCCAGGCGTACAGCGTGCGCGAGCAGATGGCCGTATTAGGCTTTGGCAACGATACGGTGACAGCGTTATTCACCCGCCAACGCGCCCCCAAAAGCCTGGAAGCGACGCTGAACAGTGCCGATGGCGGGGGCGGCACGCCACTGCGTAAAGTGGTAGAGGAGGCAGGACGGTTGATTCGCCAGTGGCAGTGCCGTGAGCCTGGCCTGCATATACGCACTTACTTAATCACCGACGGACGCACCCGCGAATCCGTTGCAGACCTGCCAAAACTTGGCGACTGCGTGGTGATGGATACCGAATACTCATTTGTAAAACGTGGCCAGGCCGTGCGCCTTGCCCAGCAGTTGGGCGCCCACTATTGGGCCATGCCCACCCAGGAGTCAGCATGAGCGATAGCAATCACCAAAACCGCATGCAGCGCAAAAAAGAGGTGGTCGACGAGCGCATCAGCCGCGCTATTGATGAGCGCGGGGTGTTAATCCTGCTCAAAGGCAACGGCAAGGGTAAAAGTAGCTCGGCGCTCGGTACATTGGCGCGCTCGCTGGGGCACGGTCAGAAAGGCGCGGTCATTCAGTTCATTAAAGGGCGGCGCGAAACCGGTGAATACCTGTTCTTTCGTGACCACCCAAGGCTTGACTGGCACATCATGGGTCAAGGCTTTACTTGGGAAACCCAGGACCGCGAGCGCGATATAAAGGCCGCCGAAGCCGCCTGGGAAATCGCCAAGGGGCTGCTGGAAGACCCGGCCTACAACATCATCGTGCTGGACGAAATGAGCTATATGTTCAAGTACGGCTACCTGGACCCGGTGCCGGTGGTCGAGGCTTTGCAGCGCCGCCCAGCGCATCAAAACGTGATTATTACCGGGCGCACCATGGCGCAGCCGCTTCAGGACGTAGCAGACACTATCAGCACCGTGCAGGATGAGCGTCACGCGTTTCGCGGCGGCGTTAAAGCCCAGCCGGGGATCGAGTACTGATGAGCACACCTTCCGCCCGCTGCCCCGCGCTGTTTATCTCGGCACCCGCCTCGGGCCAGGGTAAAACCACCGTCACCGCTGGGCTTGCGCGGCTGCTGCGTAATCAGGGCAAGGTGGTGCGGGTATTTAAAACTGGCCCGGACTACCTGGACCCGCAAATACTCGCTCAGGCCTCGGGCCAGCCGGTTGACCAGCTCGATTTATGGATGGCAGGCGAAGCCTACTGCCGCCAGCGCTTTTATGAAGCCGCTGTTGAAGCCGATTTGATTCTGGTGGAAGGCGCCATGGGGATGTTTGACGGCGAGCCTTCCAGTGCCGATTTAGCCGCGCTGTTCGGCATTCCCATGGCCATCGTGATGGATGTTAAAGGCATGGCCCAAACCGCCGCTGCGCTGGTTACAGGGCTGGCTGGCTTTCGTGACGATATTCATTTTGCCGGGCTTATTGCCAATAACTGCGGTTCCCAGCGCCATCGCGAGCTGATTGAAGGCGCGCTGCCTGAAGCCATACCGTTTTTAGCTGCCGTACCACGCGACCCTGAACTGGCACTTCCCGAGCGCCATCTGGGCCTGGTGCAGGCGGAGGAGATTCGCGACGATCTGGAAATTCGCTTTGAAGCCGCCGCGCAGGCGCTGGAAACCGCAGGGCTGCTGGATGCGCTCGCCACGCTTGCGCCGGTCAGCTTTAGTGCTTCTACTGAGGTGCTTCCCGCTGTGCCGCAAGTGCTAACAGGGCAAACGATAGGCGTAGCCCGCGATGCGGCGTTCAGCTTTATTTATCAGGCCAACCTGGACCTGCTGGCGCAGATGGGCGCGCAGGTGCGCTTTTTCTCGCCGCTGAGCGATGCTGAACTGCCCGAGTGCGATGCCCTTTGGCTACCCGGCGGCTACCCGGAGCTTCATGCGCAGGCGCTTGCGGCGAACAGCGCCATGCGCGATGCCATTAAAGGCTTCTTTAGCGCGGGCAAACCCATCCTCGCCGAGTGTGGTGGCATGCTGTATAGCCTGGAAACGTTAACCGACTATGCTGAGAACTCTCACTCTATGCTCGGTTTACTGCCGGGGCACGGTGCCATGCGCGGGCGTCGCGGCTGCCAAGGCATGCAGACTGCCGAGCTGCCCGAAGGGCCGGTTCGCGGCCATGCGCACCATCGCTCAATGGCCGAGCAAACGCCTGAGCCGATTGCTTACGGGCGCCGCCAGCGCCACCCAGCGCCGGGTGAGCCGATCTACCGGGCCGGGCGCCTGACGGCGACCTACTTACATCTGTTTTTCCCGAATAATCCTGCGGCGGTAGCGCGTCTGTTTAGCCACACTTTTGGCAACGATTCAGCGCAGGCCACGGCCGCAAGCTCCCAAATTAAGGAATCCTCGCATGCAGTTAAATAAAATTCCCGCCACGGTTGTGACCGGTTTTCTGGGCAGCGGCAAGACCACCTTGCTGGCCAATATTCTGCGCCAGATTACCGGCAAGCGGATTGCCGTTATCGTCAATGAGTTTGGCGAGCAGGATATCGACTCAAGCCTGCTGCGTAGCTGTGCGCTGGATTGTGACGCAGAAAGTGACGAGGGTGAGCAAATCGCCTCCGGTGAAGACGGCAGCATTTACGAGCTGGCCAATGGCTGCATCTGCTGCACGGTGGAAGAAGAGTTTTTGCCGGTGATGAAACAACTGGTGGCGCGGCGTGATGATATCGACCATATCCTGATCGAAACCAGCGGGCTGGCCTTGCCCAAGCCGCTGGTACAGGCGTTTAACTGGCCGGAAGTGCGTCAGCACTGCACCGTGGATGCGATTATCACGGTGATCGACGGGCCTGCCGTCGCTGCGGGCCGGTTTGCCAACGACGAAGAAAAAGTTGCCGCCCAGCGCCTGGCCGATGACAGCCTTGATCACGACCCCAGCCTGCGTGAACTGCTGGATGACCAGCTAAGCGCGGCGGATTTAGTGCTGGTCAGTAAAACCGACCTGCTGAGCGCCGACGAAAAAGCCCGCGTTGAAGCGCTGGTACAGGCGCGGGTGCCCGCATCGGTCAAAACGCTGTTTATCGACCAAACGCTAGTGACCGACACGGCCCAGCTGGAGGCCCTGATGGGCATTGGCGCGGCCAGTGAAGAGCATATCGACAAGATTACTAACCATCACGACAAGCACCATGCCGAAGGCGCCCACCACGATCACGCCCACGATAACTTTGATTCCTGCGTGATTACGCTGGGCGAAGTCGATGGCGATGAGCTGGCGGCCAAGCTTCAACACCTGCTGAAAACCCAGGAGATCTATCGCGCCAAGGGCTTTGCGGCCATTCCCGGTAAGCCCATGCGCCGAGTCATCCAGGCAGTGGGCGAGCGCTTGGACGGCTATTTTGATCGCCTGTGGGCTCAGGACGAGCCGCGCCAGACCCAGCTGGTGATTATTGGTAAAACGCTGAACAGCGATGAAGTTCATAAGGCGCTTGCCAGCGCTGAGAAGCCGGTAAGCGCCTAATGCATCTTTTCGCCGCCAAACCGGGAGGCTTTGTTGATGATGAAGGCATCATCGACCTACAGCAAAGCCCTGCCGAGGTTGTGATTATGTCCGCCGCTGACAGTAACTTGTCGGCGTTGGCCCAAGCGGTTGATCGCCTGGGCGATGACTACCCCTCGGTGCGGCTGGCGAACTGGATGAACCTGGTGAAACCGGCGGCGTTTGATCTTTACGAAGACCGTGTGCTGGAAAAAGCTCGCTTGGTGGTGGTGTCACTGCTGGGCGGAAAGGGCTACTGGCAGTACGGCTACGAGCGGCTTCTGGCGTGGGCGGCTGCCAAGCCCGAGCGCCAACTGATTCTGGTGCCCGGCTGCGATGCCCCGGACGATGCCCTGCTGGAAGACTCCAGCATTGCCTTTGACGATGCCTACCGCGTATGGCGCTATTTGCGCGAAGGCGGCGTGGATAACGCCGAGCAGCTGCTGCGCTTTATCGGAAGCGAATGCCTAGCGCATGAGTACCTGGCGAATGAGTACTCGTGGCAAGAGCCAAAAGTGATTCCGGCGGCGGTAATTTACGCGCCTCAAGCCAACGGCCAGCAGGCGGTCAGCCTAAGCGAGTGGCACAAACAGCGTATTGCAGAGCGCCCGGTGTGCCTGCTGCTGTTTTATCGCAGCCACCTGCAGGGCGCGAATACGGCTGTGCTCGACGGCATGATCGACGCGCTGAAAGCCGAAGGGCTTGAGCCGTTAGCCGTCGCGGTGGCCTCTTTAAAAGAAGGCCCCTGCATTGCGTTTGCCAACCACCTCATTGAGCAAACCGGCGCCATGCTGGTGGTCAATACCACCAGCTTTTCGGTAAACCGTACCGCCGATGACGCCAATGCAGCCGATGAGCTGGGCAGCAATCTTCATGAGAGCCTTTTTATCGGGCGGCCGGTGGTGCTTCAGGCGATACTCGCCAGCAGTACGGCGGATGACTGGCAGGGCATGGCCGCAGGCCTGCATAGTCGCGATGTCGCCATGCAGGTAGTGCTACCCGAAATGGACGGGCGGATTATCACCCGCGCCGTTGGGTTTAAAGCGGAAGCGCACTATAACGCTCGCGCCCAGCTCTCAGTCACGCACCATACGCTGCACCCGGAGCGTGCCGCCTTTGTGGCCAAGCTGGCCCAACGGTTTTGCGCCCTGCGCCAAACGCCCAATGCCCAAAAGCGCGTCGCGCTGATTATGGCCAACTACCCCAACCGCGATGGGCGTATCGGTAACGGCGTGGGGCTGGATACACCGGCCTCTACGCTGCAAATTTTAAATGCCCTGAAAGGTGCCGGTTATCCGCTAAGCGAATTGCCGGAAAGCGGCGAGGCGCTGATTCGCCTGCTCCAGGGCGCAATCACCAACGATCATGACAGCCTGGATCAGCGCGCCTGCTGGCAAAGTATCAGTGTTGAGGATTATCTGACCTGGTTTCAAACCCTGCCCGCCGCGCTTCAAAAAACGATATGGACCCGCTGGGGCGCGCCACAAGACGACCCCAAATGCCGCCAGGGGCGGCTAATGATTTCAGGCATCCGCTTGGGCGAAACCTTTGTGGGTATTCAGCCGGAGCGCGACTTTATTGATGACCTGACCCAGTCCTACCACGATATGGAGCTGGCGCCGCCGCATAGCTACCTGGCGTTTTACCTCTGGCTGCGCGAGCACTATCAGGTCGAGGCGGTTATTCATGTGGGCAAGCACGGTAATCTTGAGTGGCTGCCGGGTAAAAGCACCGCGCTAAGCGCCGAATGCTGGCCGGATATCGCGCTGGGGCCGATGCCGCATTTCTACCCGTTTATTGTCAACGACCCCGGCGAAGGCGCCCAAGCCAAGCGCAGAAGCCAGGCGGTAATTATCGACCACCTGATGCCGCCGCTGGCGCGCGCTGAACTTTACGGACCCATGGCCGAGCTTGAAGCGCTGACTGATGAGTATTATCAGGCGCTGGATATGGACCCGCGTCGCGAAGCGCTGATTCGCGAGCAGATACTTTTGCATCTGCGGGCAACCGGCATCGATCAAGAGCTTGCCCACGCGGCGAACAGCAGCTGTGACAGCGAAATTCTCAACGAGCTGGACACGTTTCTGTGCGATATCAAGGAAGCTCAGATTCGCCATGGCCTGCATATACTGGGCACGCTACCGCCCGAGGAGAAACGTGCGGCCACGCTGGTAGCACTGTTAAGGCTGCCGCGTGGTGAAGCGGTGGCAAGCCGCGGTTTGCTGCACAATCTGGCCGCTGACCTGGCGCTGGGCGAGGACTTCGACCCGCTAGCGGCGGGCAGCGAGCCTTGGCTTGGCCCTAAACCGGCCGTGCTGGCAGGCAAACTAACCGCTGCCTGGCGAACCGGCGCTGATACCCGCGAGCGGCTGGAGCTGCTCGGCGAAGAGCTGGTGGCCGACTATGTGTTGGCTCAAGGTTGCCTTACAACGCTCTCGCAACATTATCCTGCCACGGCCGAACAGCTTACCTTTGCCCGCGAGCAGCTGTGGGCCGCCATGCAGAAGGGCGTAAAGATGGAGGTTGGCTCGCTGCTGGATGGGCTTGAGGGGATTTTCGTACCCGCTGGGCCGAGCGGTGCGCCGAGCCGGGGGCGGTTGGATACGCTGCCCACCGGGCGCAACTTTTTCAGCGTGGATAACCGCTCGATCCCATCGCCCGCCGCCTGGACGCTGGGCGAAAAGTCCGCCCAGGCATTTGTCGAACGCTACCTGCAGGATCACGGCGACTACCCGCGCCGCTTGGGGCTCTCCATCTGGGGGACCGCGACCATGCGCACCGGCGGCGACGATATCGCCCAGGCCTTTGCGCTGATGGGTGTGCGGCCCAAATGGTCATTGGGTTCTCAGCGGGTGATCGATTTTGAAGTGATTCCTTCGATGCTGCTTAACCGCCCACGGGTGGATGTCACGCTGCGCGTATCCGGATTTTTTCGCGATGCCTTTCCCAATGTGATTCGCCTGTTTGATGCCGCCGTGCAAGCGGTTGCCAACTATGCAGAGCCGGGCGATAGCAACACTATTCGCGCCGCCGTGCTTGAACGCCAGCACGCCCTTGAAGCTCAAGGGTTAAGTGCCGAAATGGCCGCCCAGGAAGCGAGCTACCGTATTTTTGGCAGCAAGCCCGGTGAGTATGGCGCCGGCCTGAACCGGCTGATTGAAAACCGTAGCTGGGGTGATGCCGATGACCTGGCCGAGGCCTACCTGGGCACCGGCGCCTACGCTTACGGGCAGTTTGCGGATTCCGGCACCGCCGCACGCGGCGCCTTTGAGCAGCAGATCAAAGGGCTGGATGCGGTAATGCAGAATCAGGATAACCGCGAGCACGATATTCTCGATTCCAACAGCTACTACGCCTTTCAGGGCGGTATGGCCAACGCTACCCGCGCGCTGAGCGGTCAGGCGCCGGAGATTTATCACGCCGACCACGCCAATCCCGCCGTACCCAAAATTCGTACGCTCAAAGAGGAGCTTGCCCGGGTCATTCGCTCGCGGGTGTTGAACCCCAAGTGGATCAACGCCATGCGCGAACACGGCTATAAGGGCGCGTTTGAGATGGCCGCCACGGTCGACTACCTGTTTGCTTACGACGCCACCACGGACCTGGTGGCGGATTACCAGTACGCTCAGGTGAGCGAAGCGCTGGTGCTGGATGAGGCCAACCAGCAGTTTTTACGTGAGCATAATCCGGCAGCCCTTGAAGAGATGGCCGAGCGGTTGCTGGAAGCCGCCCAGCGCGGCATGTGGCAAGAACCCGGCGAGCACGGCGACGCACTGCAAGACCTGCTGCTGGAAATGGACGAAGCCAGGGAAACCGCCAGTTTATGAGCACTGGCCCGCTGATCAAAGGCTGGTGCCCCGGCGCCTGGCAGCCCATGGAAACCGGCGATGGCTGGTTAGTGCGCGTGCGCCCACCGCTCGGCCAGCTATCCAAAGCGCAGATGCTCGCGCTGTGCGATGCCGCAGAAACCTATGGCAACGGGTTAATTGAGTTAACCAGCCGCGCCAATATTCAGCTGCGCGGCGTTTCGGAAACCACATGGCCGCCGCTAATGGATTTTTTGGTAGTGCACGAATTGGTCAGTGCGGACCCCGCCATCGAGCAGCAACCCCAGTGCCTGCTGGCGCCCAGCTGGCAGGCGGGCGATGACACGCATCAACTTGCCTGCTTGTTACAGGCGCGAGGCAGTGAACTGGCCGCGATGCCCAGCAAAGTTGGTATTGCGATTGATGCGGGTGAATTAGCGGTATTGGGAGATACCGCCGCTGATTTTCGAGTGGAACGCGCAATAGAAGGCGGACTGATAGTGCGCGCTGAAGGCCATGCCTGCGGTACGCTGGTGGGCTCTATTGAGGCGGCCATTGAGCATTTAATACGCCTGACGCACTGGTTTGTGGAAAGCGGCGGGAATGACGCCGGGCGGATGAGGCGGCATAAAGTGCCGCTTCCCGCGTGGTCACCTGCTAAAATGCGCCCCGCAAGCGCTTCTGTCATGGTGAATGCAACGCAGGGCGCGGCGCTGGCGCTTGGCGAGTATCAAGCGGGGATGGTTTACGGGCTGCCGTTTGGGCGCGCAGCCGCTGCTGCGTTGCGGGCAGCGGTTGCCCCTGCGTCGGTGAGCCATGTGCGGGTAACGCCGTGGCGACGTTTATGGGTCAAGGGCGCAAGTGAGCCGGTTGAAGGCTTGATCAGTGATAATCAGGATACGCGCTTATTGATGGATGCCTGCCCCGGCGCGCCTTACTGCGCTCAGGCAAGCGTTGCTACCCAGCCGCTGGCTAAACGGTTAGCGCCCGGCGTTAAAAGACACAGCGTTCATATATCCGGTTGCGCCAAGGGGTGCGCCCGCCGTTCATCGGCCGACGTGTGCCTGGTCGGTCAGGCAGGCCGATTTAATCTTATTGTTAAGGGTGATGCCCAGAGCACGCCCGTTAAGATAGGCCTCACCGAGACTGAGGTCGTCGAATATTTGGAGAGTTTGGGTGCCCTATACGTATGAAACAAGCGGCCCGGCGATTTACCGGGAATCCTTCGCGATTATCCGCAGCGAGGCCGACCTTGCGCGCTTTTCTGCCGAGGAAGAGACCGTTGCCGTGCGCATGATTCACGCCGCCGGGCTTGTCGAGTTGGCCGCGCATATTCACTTTCAAAATGACGCGGTCAATAAAGCGCGTTCAGCGCTCGAACGCGGCGCGCCGATCCTTTGTGATGCGCGGATGGTTTCTGAAGGCATCACCCGCAAGCGGCTGCCGGCCAATAACGAGATTATTTGCACCCTGAACGATGAGCGCACGCCACACCTCGCCCAGGAAATGGCTAACACCCGTTCGGCCGCAGCACTAGAACTATGGCGCCCGCATCTGGAAGGCGCCGTGGTGGCCATTGGCAACGCGCCCACCGCGCTGTTTCATCTTTTAAATATGCTGGAAGACCCAAGCTGCCCGCGCCCGGCGGCAGTAATCGGCTGCCCGGTAGGCTTTGTAGGCGCCGCTGAATCCAAGGAAGCGCTATGGGCGACGCCCGCCATTCCCAGCTGCATCGTTCGTGGCCGCTTGGGCGGAAGCGCGGTGACGGTCGCGGCCATTAACGCCATGGCGGATCGCGTCGAATGACTCAGGCATCCACACAGGGCACGGTTTACGGTGTTGGCCTGGGGCCGGGCAGCCAGGACTTGATGAGCGTGCGCGCCGACCGGCTGATTCGCGGCGCCACGCATGTTGCCTATTTTCGTAAAAAGGGCCGCAAGGGCCATGCGCGTAGCATTGTTGAAGGGCTGTTAGCCCCCGGCATCATTGAGTTGCCGATGGAGTACCCGGTCACCACAGAGATTCCTTTCGACGACCCGCAGTACAACGCGCTGCTCTCGCAGTTCTATTCGCGATGCGTGGCCCAGCTGATCGAGATAGCCAACGCCGGTGACAACGTGGTGGTGCTCTGTGAAGGCGACCCGTTCTTCTACGGCTCGTTTATGCACCTGTATACGCGCCTGCTCAACCAGGTGCCGGTGTCGGTAGTGCCGGGGATTACCGGCATGTCTGCCGCCTGGACGGCGACCGGGCAGCCGATTACCTGGGGCGACGATATTCTGACCGTGCTGATGGGCACGCTACCGGAAGAAACGCTCGCCAAACATATCGCCGATACCGACGCGCTGGTGGTCATGAAGATTGGGCGCAACCTGAACAAGCTGCGCCGGGTGCTTAAACAGGCGGGCCGGGAAGACCAGGCGTGGTTGATTGAGTACGCCGCCATGGAGCAGCAGCGCGTGCTGCCGTTGGTAGACGTTGGCGAGAGCGTGCCTTACTTCTCGATTGTGCTGATACACGGTAACGGGAGGCGCCCATGAGCGGCTGGCTAAAAATTGTCGGCCTGGGCCCAGGTGCGGAGGCGATGATTACCCCCGAAGTGTCCGCCGCGCTTTCGGATGCTACCGACGTTGTCGGCTATGTGCCTTACGTTAACCGCGTAGCACCGAGGGAAGGGCTTACGCGCCACGGCTCGGATAACCGCGAAGAGATTCGTCGTGCCGAGCAGGCTTTGCAACTGGCGTTAGAAGGCCACCGAGTCGTGGTGGTTTCCTCTGGTGACCCTGGCGTATTCGCCATGGCCTCGGCGGTATTCGAAGCGCTGGAAGCGGGCGATGCCGCGTGGCGCGCGCTGGATATTCAGGTGCTGCCGGGTATTTCCGCCATGCTCGCGGCCAGCGCTCGTGCGGGTGCACCGCTGGGCCACGACTTCTGCTGCATCAATTTATCCGACAACTTAAAGCCTTGGGCGCTGATCGAAAAGCGCCTGCGTTTGGCCGTTGAAGCCGATTTTGCGATGGCGTTTTATAACCCGCGCTCAAAATCGCGCCCAGTAGGGTTCGAGCGCACCCTGGAGGTGCTGCGCGAGGCGTGTGAGCCTGAACGGTTGGTCATCTTCGCTCGCGCGGTTTCCACGCCGGAAGAATCAATCCGCGTAACGGCCTTAAAAGATGCCACGCCGGACATGGCCGATATGCGCACGCTGGTGATTGTCGGTTCAAAACAGACGCGGTTAATTGAGCGAGATGGTAAGCCGTTGGTTTATACGCCGCGCTCAGCGCTTTGATCAAGAGCGATCATTAAGCCAGGCAAGTACCTCATCAACGCTATGCACTTCATGGCGAGCAGGCAGCGCCGGGCGGTCGATCATGATAACTGGCACGCCAAGCGAGTGGGCAGCATCAAGTTTGGAAACAGCACCTTTGCCGCCAGCGTTTTTGCACACGATGCGCTCGATACGTTGGGTTTTGAGTAGCGCTAAATCGCCTTCCAGGGTGAACGGGCCTCTATCCACCGTGGTGGTGAAGTGGGCAAGCGGCAGCGGGGCGGTTGGTTGGTCGACCAGGCGCAGCACATAGTGGTGTTGAGGTTGTGCGGCAAACGCGGCCAGGTGCATGCGGCCAATGGCGAGCAGCACGCGCTGGGGCGGGCCTTCGAGGGCGCTAACTGCCTCTTCGACACTTGCCACGTGTTGCCAGTTATCGTGAGTGGTGGGCACCCAGGCGGGGCGGGTCAGAGCAATCGCCGGTACGCCGGTTTGCTGGGCGGCGGCCAACACGTTATGGCTCATCTGTGTGGCAAACGGGTGGGTTGCATCAATAATATGGGTGATGCGCTGTTGGGTAATGAAAGCCGCCAGACCGTCGGCGCCGCCGAAACCGCCCACGCGAGTAGGCAGCGGTTGCGCTTTAGGCATTTTAACGCGGCCTGCATAGCTGAAGATGGCTGGAATGCCGCGCTGGCTAACGGCGCTGGCCAGTGCACTGGCCTCGCTCGTACCCCCAAGAATCAGGACGTTTATCATGGCTGAGGTTAATAAGGCTCCGTGGCTCACACTGTTAGGTTGGGGGGAGAGTGGCACAGCGGGCCTGACAGCGGCAAGCCGCGAGCAGCTTGAACGTACCGAAATAGTGTTCGGCGCCCGCCGCCATTTGCGCCTTCTTCCCCCGCTAAACGCGGATATTCGCGAGTGGCCGGTACCGTTTCTTGATGGCATCCCCGCACTTCTCAACGAGCGTGGCCGCCGGGTAGTCATGCTGGTTTCCGGCGACCCGTTCTGGTTCGGGGCGGGCACTAGCGTGGCGCGCCACCTGGAAGCCAGTGAATGGATCGCCGTGCCATCGCCTTCGACCTTTAGCTTGGCGGCGGCCCGACTGGGCTGGCCGCTGGAGCGCTGCACCTGCCTGGGCCTTCACGCCAAACCGCTTACCCGCATTCGACCCTACCTGCAAAGCGGCAGGCGCTTGCTGGTGCTGTTACGCGATGGTGCCGCTGTAGCTGAATTGGCCGCGCTGGTGAAAACATTCGGCTTTGGGGATTCCAGGCTCAACGTGCTGGAAACTCTGGGCGGTGAAGATGAGCGCATCCGCACGCTGCGCGTGGATGACACGCTACCCGACGATATCGCCCATCCGGTGGCGGTCGGCATCGAAGTCGCGGGCAACGGCCCCGCAATTCCCTTAACGCCTGGCCTGGCTGATAGCTTTTTTGAGCACGATGGGCAGATCACCAAGCAAGCCGTGCGTAGCTTAACGCTTTGCGCACTTGCCCCCCAGCCCGGCGACCGGCTGTGGGATATCGGCACTGGCTCTGGCTCTATCGCCATTGAGTGGCTGCTGGCCCACCCGGATAATCAGGCCATCGGCTTCGAGCAGCATCCGGAGCGCGCCGCGCGGGCGCGGCGTAATGCAGAAAACCTCGGCGTTGATTGGCTGGAAGTAAACGAAGGCCGCGCACCGGAGGTGCTTGAGAATGCGCCGCTGCCTGATGCGGTGTTTATCGGCGGCGGGCTTTCTCAGGAACTGTTGGACGCTTTATGGCAGGTGTTGCCTAGCGGCACACGCGTAGTGGCCAACGCGGTCACGCTGGAATCCGAAGCCTTGCTGGCGCACTGGCAACAACAGGCGGGCGGCGAACTGCTGCGCCTGGAACTAGCCCACGCCGCGCCCATGGGCACCCGCCGGGGCTGGAAATCCAGCTACCCGATTGTGCAGTGGCGTGGCGTTCGATGACCAAGCAAACAGTGGCTAAGCAGGCACTAAAAGTCGCAGGGTTCGGCTTTCGCCAGCAGGCAACGCTTGAGTCACTGGAACAGGCGCTGGATCAATTGATTGCCCAGTACGGCCCTATCGACCAGTTGGCGGCAGCACACAGTATGCTGCCACTGGTTGAAGCGCTGGGCAGCGCCCGCAACATTTCGGTAATAAGCGTAGCGGATGCCGAGTTGGCAAGCGTTGCCACGCTGACTCATTCCGCCTACAGCCTGCGCGAAAAAGGCACCGGCAGCGTGGCCGAAGCCGTAGCGCTGCTGACCGCAGGCAGCGGGGCGCGGCTTTTAGGCCCGCGCACGGTTTCAAACGATAGACAGGCCACGGCCGCGGTGGCCACCACAGCGGCGCAAGGAGTTGGATTATGACGGTTCATTTTATTGGCGCAGGCCCCGGCGCGCCGGATCTTTTGACGCTGCGCGGGCGCGACCTGATCGCCGCCTGCCCGGTGTGCCTGTATGCAGGGTCGCTCGTTCCCGAAGAAATTCTCGAGCACTGCCCTAACGGCGCGCGCATCATCAACACCGCGCCGCTGTCACTCGATGATATCATGCAGGAAATTCAAACCGCCCACGCCGCAGGCCAGGATATCGCCCGGCTGCACTCCGGCGATTTATCAGTGTGGTCCGCCATGGGCGAACAGCTGCGCCGCCTGCGCGAGCTTGATATTCCCTACAGCGTTACCCCCGGCGTGCCTTCCTTTGCGGCGGCGGCGGCAACGCTCGGCCAGGAACTAACGCTACCCGGTGTAGCGCAATCCGTGGTGCTGACCCGCACGCCGGGCCGGGCAAGCGCCATGCCGGAAGGTGAGACGCTTGCCAACTTCGCCCGCACCGGGACCACACTCGCTATTCATCTCTCCGTTCACAACCTTGCCCAAGTGGTGGAAAGCCTGACGCCCCATTACGGCGAAGAGTGCCCGGTAGCGATTGTATGGCGGGCCAGCTGGCCGGATGAGCACGTGGTGCGCGGGCGCTTATCCACGGTGGAATCGCTGATCGACCACACCCTCCAGCGCACGGCGCTGATTCTGGTAGGGCCGGCACTCGAATCCGAAGACTTTCAGGAAAGCAGCCTGTACGCGGTAGGTTACGACCGCCGCTTTCGCCCCCAGTCCGCCGATTCGCCGTTTGCCAGCAGCGATGAAGAGGGCAGCGCATGATCACGCTCTCGCTGATCGGCATTGGCACCGGCAACGTCGACCACGTAACGCTCGCGGCAGTGCGCGCCTTGAACGAGGCCGACGTGATTCTGCTACCCCGCAAGGGCGAGGCGAAATCGGACCTAATCGACCTGCGCCGAGTACTCTGCGGCGAGCTGCTTGATGAAGCGGCCAATACCCGCATCGTTGAGTTCGATTTACCCACCCGCGACGGCGAACGCCAGTACCTAAGCGCAGTAGACGAATGGCATAACGCCATTGCCAGCATGTGGGCAGGGCTAATGGATAAGCACCTGCCAAATGGCGGGCGCGTCGGCATGCTGGTATGGGGCGACCCCTCGCTTTATGACAGCAGCCTGCGCATCGCCAAGCGCCTGACGGATAGCGGACGCGCCGTTGAGGTTAACGTCGTACCCGGCATCACCAGCCTACAAGTGCTCACCGCTGAGCATAAAATCCCCCTCAACGCGCTCGCCGAACCCATCCAGATCACCACCGGCCGCCGCCTGCGCGAACGCGGCTGGCCTAATGATGCCGCCACGGTAGCCGTGATGCTCGATAGCGGCGGGGCGTTTACTACGCTGCCGAAAACTGACACTTACATCTGGTGGGGCGCCTACCTGGGCATGGATAAACAGTGCTTGATCAAAGGCCCGCTAAGCGAGGTAAGCGACGAGGTTGTTGAGCGTCGCGCTGCACTGCGTGAAATGTATGGCTGGATTATGGATATCTATCTACTCGCCAAACAGCCACTGCTGTAACGCCGGTATTAAGTTGGAATGTTTTTCCATAAAATGGCTCTATACACTCAACACGTGATTATCAGGAGAGCGATATGAGCTTTTACGTTTATTTATCTGGCGAGATCCACACCGACTGGCGCGAAGAAATCCAACGTGGCGCTGAAGCCGCAGGCCTGGATATCGTCTTCACCGCGCCCGTCACCGACCACGACGCCAGTGACGCCGCAGGCGACCACTTGGGCGAGCAGAGCAACCAGTTCTGGCGCGACCACCAATCCTCCAAGGTCAACGCCATCCGCACCCGCACGCTGATCGAGCAAAGTGATTTAGTCGTCGTGCGCTTCGGCGACAAGTACAAGCAGTGGAGCGCCGCGTTTGATGCGGGTTACTGCTCCGCACTCGCCAAGCCCTACATCACTCTGCACACCGAGGATATCGTTCACCCGCTGAAAGAAGTGGATGCTGGCGCGCAGGCTTGGTGTACTACTACCGAGCAGGTCGTGGAAACCCTCAAGTACGTGCTGAAAGATTAACGCATGCCACTCCCCTGCAGGCCAAGCCTGGCCTGCAGCCCTCTTTCTTGGGGCTGCTAAAGGCTGGTTTTGTGGGAGCCCGCTTCAGCGCGCGAAAGCCCCGTCCCAAGAATCATCACAAGTAGCGTGGCGTAACGTTTGGCGAGGCACGAGCCAATAAGGCACCCGCGAAGGGCAGCGCTAGCTGCCCCGATGTCATCTCTAATGCAGCCCTTTTATCTCAAAAAACTGACATCAGCTTTTCCTCACCGCGCCCATTCTTCCCAGTGACCTCGCTGCACTACGACCTATTGCTGACCGCTGTCATGAAATTACCACGTGACCGAAGGTAAATTTGTCAATAGAGTATGATGGAATCGAGCAAAACGAGCGGGCACGCGAATAATGAATATACTTCCTGAGAGTTTTGAGAAACTATATGAAGCAGTGAGTTATGGCTTTTGTGTAGGCTGTATAACATCAAGGAATGTGCTGGCGCGTTTATTGATGTTACATGGCTGGGCGTATAATCACTGTTAGATTTTTAGAATTACTTTAGGAGTTAGAGTTATGTCGGATATCGTAAAAATAAATATTGATTTGAATAGCGGTGCAGTAAATATCGAGGCAGCCAGTGAATCGCTCAACATGATATTTGATAGGCTTGAGAGCTTTTTGCCATCATTAATCGACGCTAAATCCCAGTTCTCAAATTGCGAGGGCGAAGGTGAAGAAACCGGAGAAGGGGACGAAGAAAATGTTAACGAAGAAGCCGTCGAAGCAGTAGAGCCCAAAGGAAAAACTCTTGCCAAGCCAAAGAGAACTTCTTCCGCAAAACCGGAAACCTTTAAGACCGTAGAACTTGGGCTGAATGCCGATGAGAGGCAAGCCTTTAAAGATTTCTATGCAGAGAAGAGCCCGTCGGGGCAGTCAGATCATGTCTTGACCGTAATTTATTGGCTAATCAAAAATACCAACAGAGAATCTTTGAGCAAAGATGAAGTGTTCACGGGGCTTCGTACCGTGAATGAAAAGGCTCCAAAAAGGCTAACTTCCGTACTTTCTAATCTGGCTATATCCTCATATATTGTTAAGAGTGGCTCGAATTCAAGCCTTCACCATATAGGCGAGGATTATGTTGAACGAGATCTCCCTAAGAAAAAGGCAAAGTAAGTAAATGAATCAAGATTTAGATGATTTCGTTCTTCAGATTGAAAATTTCGAAGAGCTAAAAAAAACGGAATTAATTGACTTTTTTGTTTACTTCATTACCGTAATCAAAGAAGAGGATTCTGCGAACTCTCGCCAGCTGAAAGAGTGCTTTGATATTTTAAGGATTGAACCGTATTCCAATATACCTTCATATCTTTCTGCGAAAAGTAAGCGAGGGAAAGGAAAGAAGTTCATAAAAAAGAAAGATGGATATATTCTTGAGCGCTCTGCCGAACTGGATCTTCAAAAAAAATTAAGTACAGGGCCGTCGAAGAGAGAAACCTCTTATCTTCTAAGAAATATGCTCTCAGATATAACGGACTCGCATCAAAAGTCTTTCCTTCAGGAAGCCATCGATTGCTATGAAATAGGGGCCAAACGAGCAAGTATAGTTTTAGCTTGGATTTTGACTGTAAACCATTTATATAAATACATATACAAGCATAAAAAAAATGAATTCGACGCCGCTCTATCAGCGAACACAGACAAAAGAGTAAAAATATGGTTCTTCGTCACTTCATGTGGATTTGGCCTGATCGAACACGCGGCCCACCGGGCTGCCAATCAGGTAGATCATGGCGATGAAGTTAGCCTCGTTCCGATAGCCACGTGCGCGTGACCGAGCCGCCTGAAACAAGCCGTTCATCCCTTCCAGCCTTGCATTCGTCAGGCCCGAGTGCCAACGTCTGACCACCGCGTCGGCGTGCCGCTCAAGCGTTGCCAGGGCCTTCCCCATCGCCTTCAGTAGCGGTTTTTTAGACACCGCCGCCTGCATGACCTTCAGGTAATTTGTGATGCGCCATCGAGCCGCTCTGGGCGTCGGGGCCTTCTGGATCCAGCGTAGCTTTTCCTTGATTATCCAGGCATCGGCAGTGGCGCTCTGATCGGCTACCAACTCCTGGAGCGCCGCCAGCTGTTTGGGTGTCAGGTTCTCGTTTTCCAGGTTCTTCAGTAGTGCCCAGCGCAGCGACTTGGGGTGTTCCTGCTCGCGGCGCTCTTTCTTGCGTACCTCCTCCAGTCGCTTGGTGAAGGTCTGCACGATATGGAACCAGTCGACCGTGACCTCGGCCTTGGGAAGGTACTCGGTCACCCCGCTGAGGAAGGCTGGCGACATGTCGCAGACGACCTCGACCACATTGGTCGTATCGCCGCCATGGGTCGCCAGGAAGGCGC
Source organism: Halomonas sp. AOP30-A1-24 (assembly GCF_052378165.1). NCBI lineage: Bacteria > Pseudomonadati > Pseudomonadota > Gammaproteobacteria > Oceanospirillales > Halomonadaceae > Halomonas > Halomonas sp. AOP30-A1-24. The sequence continues at coordinate 1,241 of NZ_JBQSXL010000039.1, read as the reverse complement.
TGAAAGCCTTGATGGCGTCCTTGCCGCAGCCTGGGACGGCGAAGACCACTGGTTCCTGCTTGCGCTGCATGTCGAGGAACACCGTGACGTAGCGATGACCGCGCCGGGACGCGGTTTCGTCCACACCGACAGTCGCCACATTGGACAAATCCAGCTCCCTCAACATGCGGCCCACATAGTAATGCACAATGCGCCATAGTCGCTTGTCGGGAATCTCCAACTGCCGTGAGACGGCCAGCACCGGCATCTCCTTGACCAGCGACATGGCCGCTTGCTCGAACAGCAGGGTGAAGTCGCTGCCCGACCGTGCCCAGGGCACCTCAATACGTTTGACACCATGCTCAGGACACTTCGTGCGAGGCACGCGAGCATGCAGGTAGCAGTGGTGCTGGAAGAAGTTCAGATGCCGCCAGGTTTTGTCGGCAAAGTCGTGAGCTTGGCAGGCCTTACCGCACTCCGGACAGGGATACAGACTGCCTCGCTCCGCCTCGACATAGAGATCCAGACGGTGGGGCGACACGGAGGTATCCAGGTGCTGGTCCTTGAGGACCCAGGGCGCTTCCAGGCCCAGGCCGAGAGTTAGAATCTGGGTGCCGTCCATGCCATACCTACCGCTGTTGTGGAGCCCCTATTCTGGCCCAGCTCAGGAGACAAATTCCACACCCAACGTCGAAGAGCCAAAAATATCAAAGCTCACTTCCGTTGATGACTTTACTGAAATTCCAGAGGGTAAGTTCATTGAGTTCTGCCGCTCAGCAAAGATCATCACCAATGACGTTAGAAAAATTCTTGATGAAAAACTCGGAACACGTAACTCAAGCGCTCACCCATCAGGAATATCAATATCTGAACTTAAAGCAACTGAGTTCATACAGGACCTGGTAGAGAATGTAGTCCTAAAGTACAAAATCTAACAAAGTGCTGTTGTCGGAAAAGTTTTCCGCAAAGCGCGCCGTTCAATGATGGAGATAATATGAAGGACCTTTTCCCCGGCCACTTTAAAGAAAGTGAAAAGAATTTAAAGCAGGTGTGGGATTCCTGCATTTTTGTATTTGATGCAAATATATTATTGAATTTTTATAGGTATTCTGATTCTGCTAGACGCGAGTTTCTTCAGCTTCTTCAAAAAATACAAGAGCGTGTATGGCTGCCTCATAGAGCTGCCGAGGAATATTTAAATAATCGACTATCGGTAATTGATCAACAAGAACGCTCATATGACGAAACGGCTAAAGCTATAT
>NZ_JBQSXL010000038.1:0-24280 GCF_052378165.1 Halomonas sp. AOP30-A1-24 | reverse complement strand
CGCGTCGGCCACTCGAAACTTCTGAGCCTTGAGAGACTTAATGCCCTCTTCCATTCGCCCTTCACGATAACTGATAAGAAAACGCCCGGTTTCAAGACAATTAACGCCTCGCTCGAGAGCCGCCACAAGCAGCCGTTCAGCACCGCACGAAATTGTGGCTAATGAGTCACTCTTGCCAGTGGGGTTGCTTTCGCTTCCGTTGCTTTTAGATTTATTAGCCATCATCGCTTCCTTTCTGTTGGTTTGGCCGCACTAAAAACCAGCTGCATAACACCAAGCTACCAAAAACCGTATAAAGCAGCACAAACACCCACTCCGGCGCCGTGTAGTAAAGCAGGCTTTGCAACCAGTACTGAATGAAGGACCCCGTATAGGTGGCTGTACCGGCCTCTGCTCTCAAGGCCATTTCCCACGTAGTAAGCGGGCAAACCGCGCCCAACCAGGACTGCACCACTACATACCCAATAGCGGACAAATGCAAAATACGAAATCTCTTATTTCGCACCCATCGCCACCTTAAAAAATAACCGGCATAAATAGCCAGCAACCCGAAGACGACAAAGACAACAAACAGCACATGAACGACTAATATCGCATCCGCCATGAGTAGAAGTAGTGAAGGGGCCATATCTCTCCCAAGTAAAGCCTAGGCAGAGGAGGTAGCCTGTGTTTGCAGAGGCCACGAAACCTCTTAATTGCCGGTATGCTGAGCAAAAACCTCCTCGCCGGTTAAGTCTCTGGTAGCTTGAGAAAACGAGTAAAACGCTGGTTTTTGCTCAATAAATATCTGCTCCTCAAGCTGCCACTGGCCGTTATCCTCCAGAAGCCCCACAGGGATAGCATAGTGCCCGCCCTCTTTTAACCGATAAAACAGATGCGTCCCACACTGCTTGCAGAAACCGCGCTCGGCCCACTCTGAGGAACTGAAGATAGCAATATGCTCAGCCCCCTGGAAATCCACCTCGTTTTTGGACTCAACCGCAAACAGCGGCCCTCCACCCCACTTTCTACAAAGGCTGCAGTGGCAAACCGCTACATGGTGACTGTCTAAATGAGTTAAAAGCTGCACTTCACCGCAGAGACAGCTACCCCGATGCTCAATGTTGGATTGCATATGATCCTCCGTTAGATACGTAACACCGTCTATTCATGCTTAATAGAGCGAACCCTAAACCCCACCTTTTCTATATAGACAGTAGCAGGTTCTATATAGACAGTAGCAGGCCGCTTGGCTATGCGCTGTTAACGCGTAAAATTGCGCGATACGGCCTGCAGACCTGTTATCTACAGCGATATAAAACATCGTTGAGCGGGCATTTTTAATCGACCGTTTAGCGGCTTTATTGGGTTGCTCGGATACTTCCTTCTGACTGCCAAGCGTGCTTGCCTAAAATAGAAAACACATTTGATAAATACACAATTGTTAGCCATGGGCTTCCTTGGTAGGTTGATTTAAAACAACATAAAGGTGGCCCTTTCACCACCTGCGAACCAGGCGCTATGGACCTTCTACCTAACCTATTACGTGGAAGTACACAAAACGTCACCACCCGATGCTACGCCTCACACTAAACCGCTTCGGCCCACCTACCCCCTCGGCCATACACACGGTTTACTTGTCGTTGAGCGTTTGAGTCGCACATACTGCCTAGAGTAGCGCCACCAATAAAACGATAACCCTCTGACCGCGAAGACGAATATGACAACGAAGCTGAGTAAAGGCGCGCCAGAAAAGGCACAAACAATGAAGAAAAAACGCCCTATGCCGGATGTGTTCATCATCCTGTTTAGCTTTATGGTACTGGTACTGCTCGCCTCTTATATAATCCCCGCAGGAAGCTACGAAAGAACCAACAACAATGGCCTGACACAGGTCGCCACCGATAGCTTTCAGTACATTACTGCAGCGCCCCTGAACGTAATGGACCTGTTTACCGCTATTCAAAAAGGCCTGGTGGCGGCGGCTCCGCTGATCTTCTTAATCATGATGGTCGGCGGCGTGCTCAAGGTGATTGAGTCAACAGGCGCCATCAGCGCAGGTATTCACCAACTCATTAGCAAGGCCAATGGTCGTCGAAACGTTCTTATTTTTATCTTTTGCGCTACGTTCTCAACGCTTGCATCGGTTGGGGTAGGTGCCAACCTGGCCATTGCCTTTATTCCTATCGGGCTGTTTCTTGCCCGCTCAATGAAGCTTGACCCCGTTGTAGGCGTGGCCATTATCTTTTTAGGCTCCTACGCAGGCTTCGGTGCAGGCGTTTTTGACCCAACCGTTACCGTTGCCGGGCAAACCATTGCCGAGTTACCGCTGTTTTCCGGATTTATATATCGTGGCGTTATCTTTATTGTCTTTTTGACCGTTACCACGGTATACATCTGCCGCTATGCCAAACGTATCAAGCAGAACCCGGCTCATAGCGTGATGGGGGCAGACGCCTTTGATAACACCGAAGCCACACATGAGCCTGGCGCCCTGCCGCCCTTTACCTTTTCTCATAAGTTAGTGCTGCTGATATTTGCCGCTTCCTTTGTGTTTTTCCTGTACGGCGGTTTTAACTTCGGATGGGGAATCACCGAACTCTCTGCCACGTTTTTAATGGTGGGGATCGCCACGGCACTGATCGGCAGAATGTCTCCCAATGATTTTGTAAAACGCCTGATGAATGGCGCAAGCGAAGTCATGTACGGTGCGTTGGTGGTGGGTGTAGCCGCCGCTGTCATCGTACTGCTTAGACAAGCACAGCTCATCGACACCCTCGTGCATAGCGTCGCAAGCTCTTTAGATGGTCATGGCAAGATTGTCGCCATGGAGCTTTTATACGTGTTTAACCTGGTATTTAACGGATTGATTACTTCGGGTACCGGCCAGGCCGCTATCGTGATGCCAATTATGGTTCCCATTGGCGATATGCTGGAAGTCACCCGCCAGTCGACCTTCATCACCTTCAAGCTGGGCGATGCCGTTACCAATATTATTACTCCGCTTTCTGGCACCTTGATGGCGTGCCTGGCGATCGCCCGCGTTTCTTACGTGGAGTGGTTCAAATTCGTGCTGCCACTGGTATTGATTTGGATTGTCATCGGCGGCGCGTTTGTCGGGGTTGCCGTTGCGATTAACTACGGTCCGTTTTAAGCAGGTTCGCTTCCAAGCCACCCATAATGGGTGGCTTGGCATCTAACGGGCATGCGCTTAACGGTCAACGGCCGTCAGCTTCTCTTCCAGAACAACTAAAAACGCCTCGATATGAGCAGGCAGGTAGCGTTCAGCCATCACTTGTACTTGAAGGCTTCGCTGAGAAAGCTGGGGCTCGTGTAGCGGCTTTAAAACCAGCCCATCCTTGTGCATTTTACCGCTTACCGCCACAGCACTACACAACCCGATCATATTGGGATGCTCGCTGACCATGGTATAGGTCGCGCCCAGTGAATCGCAGGAGAAGCTTGGGAATACCTTAATACCGGACAAGCTACAGGCGACATCAAACAGATAGCGCATTGTCGAGCCATTAAGCGACATGGTAAGCGGGTAGTCGCATAAATCCTTTACATACAAAACGTCATTAACGGCCAACGGGTGCTCACTCGACATAAGGGCACTAATTGCGGCGTTATGGCTTGAAACCACCTTTACGCCAATATCCGGCGAGAGGCTAAAGGTTAAGGCGATATCAGCACTGCCTTCTTTTACCAATTCAGAAGCACGCGCTGAATCGGCCATCTGCAGATCAAACCGAATATCAGGATGCTGAGTAATAAAGCGCGAAATAACACTGGGAAGAAAGTGCCACGCCATGCCATCAGGGCAAGCCACCACAATGGTTTGGCGTTGGCGTGTCATTGCATCCTGCATCTCATCGATAACGCTATTAACTTCTAACTGGTTACGCAGTGCATAGGCGTTCAGCAGTTTGCCTGCTTCGGTTAACTGCATACCTCGCGGCTGGCGGTTGAACAGCTTGATATCCAGGCGCTGCTCAAGGTTGGTGATTTGGCGGCTAACTGCTGAAACAGCAACGTGCAACTCTTCAGCGGCAGCGGACAACGACCCCGTTTTCGCAACGCTTTGAAAGTAGCGCAAGTGGAGATCCTGCATAAAGGCCTCATTGATGACCTGCCTGTTAGGCTTTGTACGAAAACTGCTTACGCTCGCCCATACGGCGTTAAAAACCAGCTCAAAATACTCATTTACACATGTAAACTCCGTTTTTTTACTGATTTTTTCCTTGTCTGGCCTTCGCTCAGCGACTTTTCGTACAAACCCTGGCAGGGTGAATAGCGCTATCGGCAGCGATTCAAACATCTACCGATGATTTCTAATAGTTAGAAAGGTACTTTGAAATCTTAATGATTGCTGCAAACAAGAGCAAGGGCTAGGCTCATCTCAACGACCACTAAAAGCCCAATGATAAAAAGGCACACCATGACAACACCGCAGCGTTCAAAACGGGAACAGGCGATTCAGCTAGCGAGTGATGAGCTTTCAAACGGTAATTTTTATAAGACGCTGGCAAAACGTATTGCCATGCGCACAGTCAGCCAGGACCCCGCCTGTGCCGATACACTCAACGCGTACCTTGAACAAGAAATTGGCCCGCTGCTTTCAAGGCTGGGCTTCATCTGCCAGATTATCGAGAACCCGAAACCCGGTTTTCCTCCCCTGCTGATTGGGGAGCGCATTGAAGACCCCGCCTACTCTACGCTGCTGCTTTATGGCCATGGTGACGTTACCGATGGCCAGGAAGAGCAATGGGCGAACGGTATTGACCCCTGGGCGCTAACCTTTAAAGAAGGCCGTGTTTATGGCCGCGGCACCGCCGATAACAAGGGCCAGCACAGTGTCAATTTAACCGCGCTGGAAGCTGTGATTAACGCTCGGAAGGGTCGGTTAGGCTACAACGTAAAAATGCTGTTTGAAATGAGCGAGGAGATAGGCTCACCAGGGTTGGAAGAGACCTGCGCTGCCTATCATCAAGCGCTTAAATCCGACCTTTTTCTGGCCTCTGATGGCCCCAGAATCCGCCACGACATGCCCACCCTCTTTTTGGGTTCTCGCGGCGTTGTTCAACTCAAGTTGTCGCTTAACACCGGCAATGGCGGCCGCCATTCCGGCAACTGGGGAGGGGTTATTACCAACCCGGCGGTTGTGCTGTGCAATGCGCTCGCCACGCTACTTTCCCCGAGCGGCAAAATTCTGGTCGACTTTCTCAAGGCGCCGTCTATTACAGAAGACGTCTCCCGGTTAGTGCGCGACTTGCCAGTAGGCGGCGGCGCCTCCGACCCCACGATTAACCCAGCGTGGGGTGAAGAAGCCCTGGCGGATGGCGAGCGTTTATACGGGGCCAATACGTTTGAAATTCTTGGCTTAAGCGCGGGCAGAACCGACAAGCCTGTCGGCGCGATTCCAGAGCACGCGGAAGCGGTACTACAGCTGCGCTTTGTAAAAGGCACCGACTGGCAAGCGGTGGAGAGTAACCTGCGCCAGCACCTGGATGCCCATGGCTTTAACGATATCCAGATGACGTTTTTAGGCGGTTACGCGGCGACTCGGTTGGACCCCAATCACCCGTGGGTAAATTTTGTTGCTCAATCGGCCGAGAACAGCCTGAATGAAGCGCCCCATATTTTACCCAACCTGGGCGGCACGATTCCCAATCACTGCTTTTCAGACGTGCTTAATCTGCCTACCGTTTGGCTGCCCCACTCCTATCCGTCATGCAATCAGCACGCCCCCGATGAGCACTTGCTGGAAACCATTGTCGAGCAAGGGCTAAAACTAGCCGCCGGGATCTTCTGGGATTTAGGCGAACCTCAAGCACAAGCGCTAACCACTCATGACGCGGCAAAGGCATATTAAGTGATGGAAACTCCAAAAAAGAATAGCGTTGATAACGAAGCCATCCACTGGGACCAGGATATCAGCTACGGACAATACCTTGACCTTGAGCCCTTGCTGGCTTGCCAGAACCCGGCCTCTGAAGAGCACGATGAACTACTCTTTATCATGATTCATCAAGTGTCGGAGCTATGGATCAAGCTCTGCTTGCACGAAGCCCACGCGGCGGCCAGGCATATTGCCGATGACAACCTGAGCCCTGCGTTCAAAATGCTCTCACGCGTCTCTCGCATCCAGGAACAGCTCATCAACGCTTGGGAAGTGCTGGTAACGATGACGCCCGCCGATTACTTGAGCTTTCGGGACAGCCTTGGGCAAAGCTCGGGCTTTCAATCCTATCAGTACCGGGAAATTGAGTTTTTGCTGGGTAACAAAAACGCCAAATTGATCGAAGCTCACCGTTCAAAGCCCAAGCACTACCAAAAACTCCAGCATGCGCTTAATTCGCCCAGCCTTTATGACGTCTCGCTGCAGCTACTGGCCCGCCGGGGTTTTGATATTCCAGACAACATCACCCATCGCGACTGGAGCATTCCCTACACCGCGAGTAGCGACGTCGAAGCAGTGTGGATGGAGATCTATCGCAACAGTGAAAAGTACTGGGACCTATACGAACTGGCCGAAAAGCTGGTGGATGTCGAGTTCAACTTCCAGCGCTGGCGCTTTAACCACATGAAAACGGTGGAGCGCATTATTGGCTACCGACGTGGCACCGGTGGCTCGTCGGGCGTGAGCTACCTGGTCAAGGCACTCGACCTGCAGTTCTTCCCGGAACTTTGGAGCGTAAGGACATCTATTTAACGACAAGCACCCAATAAGCCTTACCCCACTTTTCATCTGTGTGACGACATTTTTGCTGGAGTACCGATATGCGCGTGAGCCTGGATACCGTTCGTGAACTGGACCGCCAAGACCTACTGGCAGATTTCAAACGCCACTTTTCCCTGCCAGAAGGTGTTCTCTACCTGGATGGCAACTCGCTTGGTGCGCAACCGGTCGCGGCCAAGCAAGCGGTTGATGACACCATGGAGCAGTGGCGCACCCAGCTGATTAAAGGCTGGAACCAGGGCTGGTTTGATGCGCCCGAACGGCTGGGAAACCTGCTCGCCCCGGTGATTGGTGCTCAGCACGGTGAAGTGGTGGTCACGGACAACATCACGCTCAATATTTTCAAACTGTTGGGCTATATCCTCGGCAAGCGCCAGGATGATTGCCGCACGGTACTCAGTGAAGGCGGCAACTTCCCCACTGACGGCTACATTGCCCAAGGCTACTGCCGGGTTAGCGGCTGTGAACATCGCTTTATGCCCGAAGGTGACGACCTGGCCGCGCACCTGGAAGGCGTGGCTGTGGTGGTGCTTAGCCAGGTCAACTATCGCACGGGCAAACTGCGCGACATGGCAGCCACTACTCAACTGGTTCATGAACATGGCGCCGAGGTCATTTGGGATTTAGCCCACTCTGCTGGCGCGCTACCTGTCGATCTTAACGGCGTGGGCGCGCGCTATGCCGTAGGTTGTACCTATAAATATCTGAACGGCGGCCCCGGTGCGCCCGCTTTTCTTTACGTGCACCGCGACCACCTGGACAGCACGTGGCAACCGCTCTCGGGCTGGCATGGCCATACCTCTCCTTTCGCCTTTCAGGCCGACTACGCACCCGCCGATGACATCTCGCGTTTTCGTACCGGCACACACTCAGCGATTATTTACGCAGCCCTTGAAGCATCTTTAGCTATCTGGTCTGACGTCGATATGCAGGCCGTGCGTGAAAAAAGCCTGGCCATGAGCAATCTGTTCCGCGAGTGCCTGGCAGATATTTTTGAGGCCCACGGTATCGAGGACATTACCCCAGCAGCCGACCAACGTGGCAGCCAGGTATCACTGGTAGATGCCCAAAACGGTTACGCCATTGTGCAAGCGCTGATCGCGCGTGGCGTGATTGGTGACTATCGGGAACCGGGCTTAATGCGCTTCGGCTTCACCCCGCTCTATTTAAGCTACGACGATGTGTGGCAGGCCGCGCAGCACTTCCGCGAGGTAATCGAAAGCGGCGAGTATCAAAACCCTGAATTTCACGTGCTTAGCGCCGTTACCTGATAGAGAGCACGCATGACAGAGCTAACGCCGGATCTGGCCTACTCACCGAGCCATTTTGCGTCAGAGTTTGAATCCACTCTTACACGTCAGGCGGATGCCGGACGCACGCTAAGGGACCGCCACCCACCGATAACGGTCGCCTATGGCGACCACCCGGCGGCGTGCCTTAACCTGTTTATTCCGCAGGGAGAAGGCCCGTGGCCTTTGATGGTATTCATTCACGGTGGCTACTGGCAGGAGCTTGACCACACTGCCACGGATTTTCTGGCCGAGCGCTATCTGGCACGGGGAATGGCCTTCGCCTCAATTGGCTATGGCTTAGCCCCAACCCACACCATTGAAAACATGATGACTCAGTGCATTCAGGGGCTAGAAGCGGCCTACCACGCGCTGGAAGAAAGCGGCGGTGTGTGGTCCATCACCCTGGGAGGCCATAGCGCGGGCGCCCAACTGGCTTACTGGGTAGCCGTTAGCGGCAGGGTTCCTATTGATAAGCTGGTGCTGGTCAGCGGTGTTTATGACCTTACACCGCTGGTAGAAACCTACGTTAACGCCCCCCTAAAGCTGACCAAATCACAGGCACGCGCACTTAGCCCTCAATTTGGCGAGCTGACCGCGCTGCCCACCTGCCAGGTTGTGATTGCCGAAAACGACCCGCCCGCGTTTCATCAGCAGGGACACAATTTTATAGCGCTGCTACGCGCAGCCAACGTTCAAGCAGAGCTGATTGAGCTGCCGGGATGCGATCACTTTGATGTGCTGGAGTATTTGTAAGCGCTAGCCGAGCTCACAATAACCACGCCGTTACTTTCTAGCGACGGCATGGAATTTTAATACCACTGTCTCTCAAAAGCCTGCTTTCACGTCCGCCCGGCTAGTTTTCAGATGACTTGTCATAGGTCACCTTGCATCGCCTAACTGGTTAAAATTAAACACGCTCTTCATCGCGCAGCGTAAGCACCTCAACACCCTCGGCCGTCACTGCCACCGTATGCTCCCACTGCGCGGATAACGACTTGTCGCTGGTCACGACGGTCCAGCCATCTTTTTTGATTTTTACCTTGGCTTTGCCTTGGTTAATCATGGGTTCGATGGTGAATACCATGCCCTCTTTCAATACCACGCCGTGCCCTGGCTTTCCGTAGTGCACGACTTCCGGCTCTTCATGCATTTCCTGGCCGATGCCGTGGCCGCAATATTCACGCACCACCGAGTAGCCGTTCTGTTCCGCATGCCGCTGGATCGCATGGCCTACATCACCCAGTGTTGCCCCCGGTTTAACCGCGTGGATGCCCTTCCACAGCGCCTCATAGGTTTTATCGACCAGGCGCTTGGCAATAGGCTTTACCTCACCCAACATGTACATCTTGCTTGAATCGGCAATATAGCCGTTCTTCTCAAGCGTGATATCAATGTTAACGATATCGCCTGATTTTAGCGTGAGTGTCTCAGAGGGAACGCCATGACACACCACCTGGTTCACAGACGCATTCAGCACATATTGATAATCGTATTGCCCTTTGCTGGCCGGGCGAGCCTTTAGCTCATCAACGATATAACGCTCGGCCCAATCGTTGATCTGCATGGTGGTGACACCCGGCTCGATTAACGTATCAAGATAACCAAACACCTGAGCCAGCAAGCGTCCTGCTTCGCGCATCAGCGTCAACTCTTCTGCACTTTTCAGCGGTACGTTATCCACCGATCACCTGCCTTACTTCAATGTCTGCCTGTTGCATCTGCTCGCGCATAATGTCGGTGAAGGTCATGCCTGGATTAGTCTCTGCCAGCATGCCCACTTTAATCCAATACTCCGCCTGTGCGTTGATCGAACGCACCATGACCGAGCTGGCTTTACGAATATCTTCGTGTAGCTGGTCGTTGATTTTTACGATACCCATGGAATGCCTTGATATATGAAACGTATATAAAGCATATATTAAGATAAAAACACGCAGCAAGCGACCTGGTTAAGCCGACGTTCTCTAGGAGTGATTTTTTCAACTGTAGGCACATTACTGGCGATGACGAGCGACAAGCGCGGCAAACGGTTGATAGCCTTCTTCAAGCGCAGGGCTCGATAGATTAGTGACGCCCAAGAGTAATCCTTTTCGCGCATTGGCTTGCGTGGCGTACCAGGGAGACAACGGCGCCGGTGCCAGGTTAAAGGCCGCCGCCGCTTCGGCAATGCCAACATCGTCAGTGTCATCAGCCAAGGGGAGCAACAGCGACAAGCCCGCCATATGATTGACTGAAACCGTGCTGCCCATGAGTGCAAGCAGCGCATTCCGGCGCTGTATATACAAACGCTTCATACGCCGAATATGGCGCAAGTAATGCCCGTCGCGCAAAAACTCCGCAACGGCCAGCTGGCTAGGCAGTGCAGACGCGGGTGACAATGCAGCGGCCGTATCTCCCGCGCGCTCCGACAACCTCGCAGGCACCACCATGAAACCAAGCCGCAACCGTGGGCTGATGGTTTTACTGAAAGTACCCATGTGAATCACTCTTTCGTCATGGTCCAGCGAGGCCAGTGCGGGCGTTGCCTGGCCGCTTAACTGCAGCTCACTTAAATAATCATCTTCGATGATCCAGCTATCGTTTTCTTTAGCCCATACTAATAACGCCTGGCGGCGAGCCAGCGACAACTGCATACCCAGCGGTGCTTGTTGGCTTGGCGTCACAATCGCCAACCGCGCCTCCGCAGCAAGCGCTATCCCTTGCTCCACACAAATCCCCTGGTCATCGACCGGAACAGGAACCGAGGTAAAGCCTGCCAAAGACAAAGCGTGCCGATTGAGTGGATAACAAGGGTCTTCAACCCACACCCGCTTTGAATCCGGGCGCAACAAGTGCAATGCCAAGCCCAGCGCACCCGCATATCCATTGGTGATGATGATCTGGTCTGCAGAGCAAAGCAGCCCGCGAGCCACGGCCAGATAGGCAGCAATTTCCTTGCGTAGTGTCTGCTCTCCGCGTGGGTCTGGGTAACGCAGTGACTCGGCCACCGCCTGGCGTGAACCGCGCTGCATGATGCGAGACCACTGCTTAAAGGGAAAGCCATCTTGCGCAGGCACCCCCACTTGAAAAAGCCTGGGCGCGCTTTCCAAGTCCTGATAGAGATCAGGCAGTGGCAGCCGAGAGGCCTCAACCACCACTTTTGGTGCCGCGGGTAGCACGGCGCTAACGAACGTACCGGCGGCCCCTTTTGAGATGACTAACTGATCATCGCTCAGCCGATCATAAGCCGTTTTAATAGTGCCTCGTGAAACGCCCAGTTGCGTGGCAAGATCACGCCATGAAGGCAGCCGTGCGCCCTCATATAAATGCCCTTGTCGAATGGCATCAGCAATGCTCGAACGCACCTGCTCTGACAAAGACTGCTCGCCTTGGCGATTAAGTGAAAAACGAAGTTTACTCATCCCTCCATGGTACATAGAAACCTATCAGTCTTGGTGCTTTTTTTAGACCATGAAGCCTCTCACAATCACTATCTACTCTACACTTTTACCGTTCTAAATCTTTGTGCCAGTTCTCGAGCTAGTTCTTTATGCCGGTTCTTGAGTTAGCTCTTTACCTTAGCTCTTTACGTTAGCTCAGAACGATTTGCCAAAAGGATGAAATCAATGCGTATAGTAAACACGAAATGTTCAGCGGCGATACTGCTCGCCATGTTGGTCGGCTGCTTCGGTTCGGCACACGCCACCGAGACCTCTGAGCAACCAGACGCCGATCAAGCCTATGATCAAGATGCCGACGGTGAACAGCGTGCCAGAGCGGCTGGCGAGTCCTTAATTGGTCAGCCAGGCCCCGAGCTAAGCATTACCACGCTGGATGGTGAGACTATTGATCTAAGCGCGCTATATGGCGAAAAACCCGTGTATATAAAGTTCTGGGCAACCTGGTGCGTGCCCTGCCGCCAGCAGATGCCCGGGTTCCAGGCATTTCAAGAAGCGCATGGTGATGATATCCAAGTCATCGCCGTGAACACCGGCTACGCTGATACCGAAGAGTCTGCGCGTGTCTATCGCGAGGAAATGGGCCTGACCATGCCCATCACGGTAGATGACGGCACGCTAGCCGAAGCGCTGAATCTACGCGTTACCCCGCAGCACGTTCTGATTGATCGCAGTGGTCACATCACTCACATTGGTCATCGTGACGATCAAGCCCTGGAACAGGCGCTACAGGCAGTGCTTGAACCCGCTGATCCCAACTCAGCAGCGACCGAAGGAGCCGCCGTCAAGGATATCGACGCCAACGCTTTAACGGTGGGCGATACGGTGACTCACCTTGATGTCACCACGCGTGACGGCACTACTATCGACCTGACTCGGAAGACGACAGACAAGCCACTGGGTGTGGTGTTTTTTGCCACCTGGTGTGAGCCTTATCTTGCCGAGAGCCAGCCAGAAACCTCCACCGCCTGCCGCCGCGTACGCGAAACCGTCAACCAACTGAGCGAAGACCAAAGCGTACAGTGGGTAGGCATTATTTCTGGTCTTTGGACCCAAGAGTCCGATGTCGAAAGTTATCTTGACACCACCGAGACGGCGATACCCGTGTTGCTTGACGCCGAGGGCGAGATACACCGTGCGTTCGGCGTTCAGCAGATACCCACCGTTGTATTAATTGATGCTGACGGCAAGATAACCGACAAACTTGGACCACAAGACACCGCATTAGGCGAAGCCGTCGAGCGCCTCAGCCAATAAGCGTAAGCCACTCCGCGCAAGCCATAGCGCGTCCCCCCCCTTTCTTTACTGGAGCAGCCCGCCTCACGCGGGCTGATAGCCAATGCCCACGTTCCTTTATCGCTATTTTGTCCTTTTCTGCCTAGTGTTAATGCTGACTCCCCAGATCGGCGCTGCACAGGAATTTCCCGGCATCTCGGGCGAAGTACTGATTAAGAGCACTCTGATAGCGGAAACAGATCAACCGGCACCTGGTTCCTCCAGCACGTTAGCCGTTTTCATGGAGCCGCAATCAGGTTGGCATGGGTATTGGAAACAGCCGGGTAGTATTGGCCTACCACCGCAATTCAATTGGCAATTACCGGAAGGTGTCAGCGTAGGCGATGCTGCTTACCCGGTACCGCAGACGCTAATGACTGGCGATCTGATGAATCATGTCTACGAGCACCCTTATGCACTATTGCTGCCCATTGAAATAGACGCCTCTGTACCCGCTGGGACCTCTCTGCCGATTAGCGTTGACTTCAACTACTTGGCTTGTCGCGCTGATGCCTGCATTCCAGAGGAAGCATCGCTTGCCACTACGCTGGTCGCAGGCGATGGCCACATTACGCCTGAGCGCAAAGCACGCTTCGATGAATGGCGGCGCGAGCTTCCCAGGCCTCTCGGTTCGCAAGCCAGCTTTGCGACGACCGACGATAACCAGCTGCGTTTAAGCATTCCCTTGCCCACCAGCGTGGAACTAAACGATCCACACTTGTTTGTTGCCACCGATAACGTGGCTGATCCCGCGTCTGAGCAGGTTTTTAATCGTGAAGGCGACACATTAATTATTGAAACCCAGTTGGCAAAATACTGGCAGACAGACAATCCACCTGACGAGTTCGAAGCGCTTCTGTCACTGGGCAATGGAACCGGTTTAGCATTGGTTAGCCGTAGTGATGGTGCGCCAACGCCAAACACAAGCACAGCTGGCGTACAAAGTAGTTCTACATTACTACTGACCGCATTTCTCGGCGCCGTACTGGGCGGCGTTCTGCTCAATATCATGCCCTGCGTTTTCCCTATTCTCAGCCTTAAGGTCCTTAGCCTTGCACGCCTGTCCGGTGGTCAACGCGAAGCCCGGCGTGAGGCGCTAGCCTATACCGCCGGTGTGGTCCTCGTTTGCTTGATCCTGGGCGCAACGATTATTGCTCTGCGCGCAGCCGGTACTCACGTTGGCTGGGCATTCCAGTTGCAAGACCCACGGGTCATTGTGGTGCTTACACTGTTGACTGCCGCGATTGGTTTTAACCTGGCAGGCCTTTTTGAACTAGGCTCCATCAATGCTGGCTCCAAACTGGCTAACCAGGAGGGCATGGCCGGTGCTTTCTGGACGGGCGTACTTGCCGCTTTTGTCGCAACACCTTGCTCCGGCCCATTTATGGCCACAGCGCTTGGCGCCGCCCTGGTACTCCCTACGGTTGCCGCACTGATGGTTTTCGTAGGCCTGGGCCTGGGCATTGCCTTACCGTTTTTGCTGCTTGGTTTCATACCAATGCTTCGCCGTCGCCTTCCTCGGCCAGGCCCTTGGCTTGCCACCTTTCGGCATATCATGGCCATCCCAATGTTCCTAACCGCTTTAGCGTTAGCTTGGGTGCTTGGCCGCCAGCTCAGCAATAACGGCATGATTGCAAGCCTCGCTCTGATCTTACTACTGGCGATAGGACTTTGGTTCACCGGCCTGCGCCAACGCAACGGCAAGCGCTTGGTCTGGGTACCGGCAGCACTCGCGGCCGTACTCGCGCTGACGGGAAGCATCCTCGTTCCCGGCTCCTTTGCGGGGCACGAAGCGCCCATTAATGCCGCCGAAAATTCACCCGCTACACGCACACTCGACTTTGACGCGGACCGCCTGGCCGAACTTCGGCAACAGGAGAAAACCATCTTCGTCTACTTTTCCGCAGACTGGTGCGTCACTTGCCATATGAACGAACAGCAAGCCATTGATATAGCCAGCACGCAACAAGCATTTGAGCAGGCAGATGTGATCACTATGAAAGGTGACTGGACCAATGGTGACCCAGCTATCACCGCTTTTTTGGAACAACACGGCCGTTCAGGGGTACCTCTCTACTTGTGGTACACGCCAGACCAAAACGAGCCTGAAGTCCTTTCACAGATTCTTGCGCCAAATGTGTTATCGACGTTAGCGGGCAAGTCTGGTTAACCCGCACGGTTAACAGGTGCTGGACAGTTAGCAGGAGAACCGTGCAATAGGTCGATGCCCACCCTGTGAAAAACCATCTCGCACACACCTTCGTATGTTTTCATGCGAATTCGCAGATCAAGCAGGCGACCTGCGGCACATGCCTGTTCGTTAATATGATCCTGTAGTGAACTCTCCCCTAAGCCAAGCCTGCTTGGCAGAAACTCAGTCAGTCGGGTTATCCGAAAGGTGAGCTAATAATTCCGCATTGTGCCGGGTATTATCCTGAGCTTCAGTTTAGCTCTCAGCCGTTCCTTAACACGAGCCTTCTATGCACGATCTCATGCTGTATCTTTTGCTCCTGATTGGCACTTTTTTGATTGCTGGCGTGGTGAAAGGTGTCACTGGAATGGGGCTGCCAACCGTCGCGATGGGTTTACTTGTTATAGCGATGCCACCGGCGAGCGCTGCTGCCCTTCTCGTTCTGCCCTCTTTAGTGACCAATGTCTGGCAGCTGTTTTCTGGCCCATCGATTACACAGCTGATGCAGCGGCTCTGGCCAATGATGCTGTGTATCTGCTTGGGCACCATCGCTGGTGCTGCCTTATTAGTCCGCGTAGACCCACTCTGGTCTGGGTTTGGGCTCGGCGTCGCTTTGATTGTCTATGCCGGTTATACGCTGCTTGCCCCCGCCTTCTCCGTTTCCACGTTCCTGGAGCGGTGGCTTTCTCCGGTTATCGGCTTGATAACGGGAGTCGTCACTGGCGCAACAGGTGTATTCGTGATGCCAGCAGTGCCGTACCTTGCCTCGCTTAATATGAGCCGGGAAGAATTCGTGCAAGCCCTGGGCTTATCGTTCACCATTTCCACGCTTGCACTAGCATTAGGACTGTTCGCCCATGATGCTTTCCAGGTCTCGCAACTAGGCACGTCCGCCTTGGCGATTATTCCTGCGCTGATCGGAATGTGGGCGGGTCAATATATACGGATGCGGATTAGCCCACAGCGGTTTCGTCAGTGCTTTTTGCTCTTTTTGATAGTACTAGGCCTTGAACTTGCTAGCCGTCCGCTTTTATGACGAGCAAGAATCAAAAGCCGCCTTCCACCCGTAAGGCTTCGAAGGCGGCGGGCGGCCACGTAGAGCGATGGCGTTAGCCAATATACTGTTTTGTTGTAGTGACCGTACCGTAAGCAAAGGCCAAGGCTGCCATGATCGTTGCGTGAACCTGAGGCGCTGGCACCGTCACGCCATCGAATTCAAGATCCAGCGTGGCGCAGGCATCGTGGATAATCGTCGTCTTGTAACCCAAATCCGACGCTGCACGGCTGGTGGCATCGATGCACATGTGGCTCATTGCGCCAATAATGACGACCTCCTCAATATTTTGCTGGTCCAACAGCTCTTGCAAACCGGTCTCACGAAACGAGTTAGGAAAATGCTTCACTAGTACCGTTTCCTCGCCCAACGGCGCGACTATGGGGTGAATGGCTACCCCTTGCGTACCAGGGGTGAAAAAAGGAATGTCTGGATCGGCAGATTCATGCTGAAAATAGACGACAAGATCGTTTGCCGACCGGGCATGTTCAATGATGTTAGCTGCGTTCGTGGCAGCCTCTTCAATACCGTTCAACAGCAGCTTGCCGCCGGGGAAATATTCATTTTGGATATCGACGACAATGATTGCGCGATGACTCATATTATCAATCCTTTTCAGTAGCGTTTGCCAATAGGCTGACAAGAAGAAGTAGGCCGCTATATAAAGAAGCGGCCCTTGGGATTAGAAGGAAATGACCTCACCATCGGCGGGAATAAGTACGTGTTCCTGAATTCCCTCTTGCTGCACGTAATCGGCCAGTTCGTCACGGCTTAGCGTCATATGGTTTACGGCATCCATATGCACCGCGATAATGGTGGCATTCGGGGCCTTCTGATGGGTACGCAGCGTATCTTCCTTACCCATAATGATGGGATCACCTTCGAAACCGTCTACCTCGGCAGCACCGGTATTCAACACGATCATCTCTGGGTTGTAGCGCTCCATTGCCTGCTCGACCTCATAGCGCCATACGCTATCGCCGACTAAATACGTCGTTTTCTGCCCCGGAGCTTCGAAGACGACACCCATGATGTCACCCAGCGATTGCGCCAGCTCAGGAACAGCATAGAGAGCATCGGAGCCATGCTGGCCGCCCGTCTTGTGAAGCTGTACGCCGCCAAACTTGGCGCTGTCCTCAAGGATGCGCACATCGCTGAACCCCTGAGAGCGAATCAGCTCGGCATCGGCGGCATTCTGAGCGAACAAGGGAATGTCCTTCGGTAACTGCTCCTGCGCGGCGGCATCCCAGTGGTCGAGGTGCGTGTGAGTGACGATGACGGCGTCTATATCGCCGATCACATCTTCCACCGGCATTGGTAACCCAACCAGCGGATTACGCAACTCGCTACGGTAGGTATCTTCAAAGCCCGGATAGGCGCCCTGCTCGGCCAGCATAGGATCAATCAGGAAAGTGGTGTCCCCATAGGTGATTTTCACCGTCGCATTGCGGATCTGCTGCACCTGCTGTGTTGCCTCCTGAGAGAGCGAGTCCGCGGATGCGCTATGAGCGATAAGGGTCGTGGCGATGGCGAGAGAACTAGCGAGGGTCTTGATGAGCATCTGTGTACTTCCTTAAATTCGTTACGGGTAATGGCAAGTAGTTTAGAGAGGCTCGATCAACAAAAGAATTGGCCTGAAAGACATTTATCGAAACTTTTGGGCCATGATGCTACTGTTTATAAAACGCATAGCAGGAGTCGCACTTTGTCTCTACCCAATGTCGGCCTAATCCTTCACCCACACTTCAGCCCCTTCCACTTCTCCGTGCCCTATATGGTATTTGGTATAGCGTTGTCCGATCGCACGCTGTTCAATCTTTCCATTGTGGCACCTGGGGGAAATTCCATCGAAGGCGAACGGGCAATGACGGTGAAGCCCGATGGCGGTTTAGAACTGTTGGATAACATGGATATTGCGATAGTGCCTGGATGGCACGACCTGAATGAAGCACCGCCGCCAGAGTTGTGTGAGGCGCTCGTCCGCTGTCATGAGCGTGGCGCTCACGTCGTGGGGCTGTGTTACGGCACCTATGCGCTGGCTTACGCCGGGCTGTTGGATGGCAGGCGGGCGTCGACCCACTGGATGGCCGAGCAAGATTTTAGTGGCCGCTTTCCCAACGTTACGCTGGACACCAATGCGCTCTATGTGGAGGAAGACCGTCTAGTGACGTCGGCCGGTACCGCTGCTGGTCTGGATTGTTGCTTATTCCTGGTGCGCGAATACTATGGCGCGCAGGTTGCCAACAAGGTGGCCCGGGCCATGATCGTTCCGCCTCATCGGGAAGGTGGGCAAGCGCAGTTCATAGAGCAGCCGGTTGCCGCCTCAACCCAAGATGCGCATATCAATCGCCTGCTCGACTACCTGCGCGAAAATTTATCGGCATCGCACACGATTGACGAGCTTGCTGAGCGCACCGCCATGAGCCGACGCACCTTTACGCGAAATTTCCAAAAAGCCACCGGCATGACCGTCGTGGCGTGGCTGGTGAGCGAGCGGCTACGGCGTGGGCGCGAGCTTTTGGAAACCACCTCGTTGTCGGTAGAAGCGATTGCAGAAAAGGCGGGCTTTCATACAGCGACGTCTTTCCGCCAACATTTCCGGCAGCGCCATCAGGTTAGCCCACGTGATTGGCGCAAAACCTTCGGCGGCAACGCCTGACGATTAACGCTTAGATCTAACATTCCAAACACTGCACACAAGCTAATGTGATTGCTATTTTCCAACATGTCTATAATACTGGACATATGGAAATTAAAAACGTCACGGCCAGTTTTAGTGCCCTTTCTCAGGAAACGCGTCTTGAAGCCTTTCGGCTTTTGGTACGCCATGAGCCCGAAGGGCTTCCTGCGGGGGAAATTGCGCGCCAGTTATCGGTGCCCCATAACACGATGTCGGCGCATCTTTCAGTGCTTTCACGGGCAGGATGGGTCAGCTCCCATCGGCAGAGTCGTTCCATTATCTATCGCGCTAATCTCGGCCATATGCAACAAATCCTGGGCTTTATGGTTCGCGATTGTTGTGCGGGACACCCAGAGATTTGCGAGCCGCTTCTGACGGCCTTTACTGAATGTTCTCTCACTACCGAGAAGGAATAACCCTTTTGAAAACGACGATTTATCACAACCCCGCCTGCGGCACCTCGCGCAATACGTTAGCGATCATCGAGGCGTCCTGTGAGACACCGCACGTCATCGAATATCTAAAAACACCACCCAATCGCGAGCGGCTGGTCGAGCTGATCTCGATGATGGCGATTACCCCAAGAGAGTTACTGCGCCGCAAGGGCACGCCTTTTGAAGAGCTCAATCTCGATGATCCAGCGTTAAGCGATGATCAACTGATAGACGCCATGATCGCGCACCCCATCCTGATCAATCGCCCCATTGTGGTAACGGAAAAAGGCGCGCGCCTGTGCCGCCCTTCAGAGCGTGTACTCGAATTATTGGCCAACCCAGTCACGACGTTTACCAAAGAAGATGGTGAGGTAGTGCATTTCGAGGGAGGTCAGTAGTGAGTCACACGGGCAGTTTCGATGATCTACCTAATATCGATCCGCAAAAGCTTCAGCCGATTGACGTGGACGTATTGACGGGGCCCGATGCGCCGCATCATTCCCCCAGGATTCTGGTGCTTTACGGCTCTCTGCGCGAACGCTCTTTTTCACGCTTGGCGTCCGAAGAAGCGGCGAGGTTGCTGCGCTGGTACGGCTGTGAAGTACGTACCTTTAACCCTTCGGGCTTACCGCTACCAGATGATTCAGAGGCCGATCACCCGAAGGTAAAAGAGCTGCGCGACCTTGCCCAGTGGTCCGAAGGCATGCTCTGGGTCAGCCCCGAACGGCATGGTGCGATGACGGGCATTATGAAAACGCAAATCGACTGGATACCGCTATCGCTCGGCGGTGTTCGCCCTACTCAGGGTAAAACGCTGGCGGTGATGGAAGTGTCTGGCGGCAGCCAAAGTTTTAACGCCGTTAACCAGATGCGAATCCTCGGGCGTTGGATGCGCATGATCACCATCCCTAATCAATCCTCTGTACCTAAAGCGTTCACCGAATTTGACGATGCCGGACGCATGAAGCCCTCACCTCTCTATATGCGTCTCGTCGATGTATGCGAAGAACTGGTGAAATTCACCTGGTTGACGCGCGACAAGTCCGCTTATCTTACCGATCGCTATTCAGAGCGTGTCGAGAGTGCTGAAGAGCTCTCTCGCCGCGTTAACCAAAACACTCACTGACGTAAGGTCCTTTCATGTTGGCACTGGCCATTTTTGTCGTCACCCTGGTGCTGGTGATCTGGCAGCCTAAAGGTTTGGGTATCGGGTGGAGCGCACTGGGCGGCGCGTTAGTGGCACTGCTCATGGGCGTGGTGCACTTGGCTGATATCGTTGTGGTGTGGGACATCGTCTGGGATGCCACCTTTACGTTCGTTGCCCTGATCATTATTTCGCTGATTTTAGACGAAGCGGGGTTCTTCGCCTGGGCCGCGCTGCACGTGGCGCGCTGGGGCAACGGACGCGGGCATCTACTGTTCCCGCTGGTCGTGTTACTCGGCGCGGTCATTGCCGCCTTCTTCGCTAACGATGGCGCCGCCCTACTGCTAACGCCCATTGTGATCGCTATTCTGTTGCGCCTGAAATTTGAGCCGCCTGCGGCGCTTGCCTTCATCATCGCGACGGGATTTATCGCCGATACGGCCAGCCTGCCACTGGTGATCTCTAACCTCGTTAATATCGTCAGTGCTAACTACTTTGATATTGGCTTTGATCGCTATGCGGCGGTTATGGTGCCGGTGAACCTGGTGTCAGTAGCGGCTACATTGGCCGTGCTATGGATAGCCTTTGGCCGCCGTATTCCTAAACACTACGCCGTCGAAAACCTCGACCCACCGCGCTCAGCCATAAAGGACCCGCTAATCTTTCGAGTGGCGTTTCCGCTGCTGGCGACACTTCTGATCGCCTACTTCGTGACTGCTCCGCTAGGCATTCCCATCGCCTTTGTAACGGGTACAGCCGCCGTGCTGCTAATGGCAATTGCCGGGCGCTGGTGGCAAGCAGGCCGTGGCGCCACCGTCTCCGTATCAGGTGCGTTGCGCGGCGCCCCTTGGCAGATAGTGCTGTTCTCAATCGGCATGTATCTCGTCGTTTACGGGCTGGGTAATGCAGGGCTGACAAATTATGGCGCGCTGGCGCTTGAGTGGCTGGCACAACAGGGTAACTTTATCGCCACGCTGGGCACCGGCTTCCTTTCCGCCATCGTCGCCTCGGTAATGAACAATATGCCCTCGACACTCGTCGGCGCGCTGGCAATCGATCAAGCGAACGTGCCTGCCGTCACTCAGGAATTGATGGTCTACGCCAACGTGATTGGTAATGACCTGGGACCCAAGTTCACCCCCATTGGCAGCCTCGCCACCCTGCTCTGGCTACACGTGCTAGCGGGCAAGGGATACAAAATTGGCTGGGGCCAGTATATGAAAATTGGGTTGCTGATCACGCCGCCAGTGCTACTGGCGACGCTGGTTGCTTTGGCGCTTTGGTTGCCGGTGTTGTCTGCGGGGTGAGTGTATAGGGATGTAGGTTGGATGGAAGCTAGGCAGGGTTTCTGCCTGGCTTCTGGTATCGGCCAGAAGCGGCCTTTTGGTGACACTGACATAGCGGTTTAACGCCGCCATCACGCGCTAGTCGTGCGCATGGCCTTGTTACATAGTTGCACCGAACAAGGCCGTATAGACCTCGTCGATACAGTCAAATTCTCTAAATTCACCCTTTGGAAGGACTCTGATATTCGGCCTTTCGGCCTTAAACCCGTCCCCGTTGCCCTTGGTATGCTTTGCGATTTTGAGCCCGTCAAGGGCTGGAAGCCGTTCGCCTGGTTGCGACCCAAAGAAGAGGAATGGACCAAGCTCTAACGTATCTTCGTTAAAGTAAATCCAGAGAACACACCCAGATGGCTTATCAGAAAGTCTTGTATGGACTTTCTGGTTGGCGGTTCTGCCGCCAACGTATGAAGCCTTTAGCTGTATATGCCTTACTATTCCATTGTCCTCCGCTATTACATCGTAGCCAGCATTATCAACTTCTGGGCTGGCTACCTCTAGCGTGCAATTAGAACTCTTCCAAGAGAGCTTTAGCAGCTCGCCAATAAATAGATGCTCTATGAGCTTTTCTCGAAATGATGAGTTCTCAGTGTGATTCACTTACTTTTCCCATGTAACGAGGCTGTAGAAAAACCCGATCCGTTATAGCCCTGGATTGTGCCCTTGCTTGTCGTCATTTTGGCACTTTCGTTATCGGTCATATTGCTCTTCACTTCCTTGATTCGCTTCCCCCGGCCCATCCTTGGACTGTGCGTCTTTAGGAAACGATCCAGTTTGTTCATGGCGGCATCTAGCGAGATAATCGTCTTTGCCTGCCGGATATCCCTATCCAGATAGGCTTCCGTCTCGGCCTCATCACGCGCGTAGCGTTCCAGTAGGTGATGCCGAATCAGGCCTCTCAGTTTCTCACGTTTCTCGTCCAATTCTTTGAACGTACCCGGCCACTCTTTGGAGGCATCGGAGGACATCTTGCAGCCATCAATCGCAAAGAGTTCGTTACCCAGCAAGCCTTGTTCGTGGCACACCAGCAGCACTTGTTCAAACAGCGCTTCAATCTCATCGGCATGGCGACTGACGAAGCTTGCCAGTGTGGTGAAGTGGGGCACAGTATCGCAGGAAAGGGCTTTGAAAATAATATTGGTCTCGCAGCTCCACTGCATCTCGCGACTGGAGGTGATGCCTTTTGAGTTAAGCAAGCAGGATAATCTTAAGCAGGATAGCCGGATCATAGGCCAGCCGACCGGTCGCATCGTTGCAGTACTTGGGATGAAAAACGGATAAGTCGAGCTTGTGCTCGATCAGGTAGTGTACCGCGTGTTCAAAGGTGCCTGGCTGGAGCTGATCCTGGTAGTTGATCACCACCATGGCATTCTGATCGTAGTTATAAGCCCTGAAGCGCGGCATGCTGACCACTCCTCGTCTGTTTCCTCGATCCTACCAAAATTTAGCCGTCAGCGAAGTTTTTCTACAGCCTCAACGCTTGCTTAAGGGGCGCCGTAGGCGTCCCATTTGAAGCACTTGTTAGCCGCTGATTTGTTTGTAAGTATCACCGACTTTAACAAATGTCCTTCTTTTGATCCTCATTGGCTCGTCAATTAATGCTTGCACAGGGATGATTTGACTAATATCTGTTAAATCACCGACATTGAACTCAAAAGCTCCTTTGCTATTCAAATACCTACCTTCTACACCGAAAGAAATCCTAAATTCCATTTGCCATGAATATTTAGAATCTTTAGTGTATAAACCTATCGCCCCCGAATAGTTTTCTAAATCTTTGTAGCCCACCAATCCATATCCGTCATGGAAAAGCTTAGAACCAAAAGCGGAAGCCTCTTGAGCCAATGCTGTATTGATGCGTTTTGAGAATTCTGTAGGATTGTTTATCAGAAGCATATGTGAGCCAAATTCAAGAAATCGCTTATCAAAGATAATCTGATTGTCTATTTCACCTGGAATCACCCCGTCTTGGCCATCAGCCAATGCCCCCATACAAAACAGCATAGTATTTTTTGGTCGCGGAAACTTCGCTGTAAGTATTGCTTCAGAACCTAGGTCCAGTTCCTCTCCATTATTTAGCTTAAGAGAAAGAGTAGAGAAGCCTTTTTCATTTGGCCCAGCACGTAAGATACCATATACCTTTTCCAGTTCATCGACTCTTAGTGCTAGTGACTCTTCATCTGTTAAGTTAGAAAAATAATCCAAGCTATTCATATACAAAAGACCTTTCTGCATTTGCAGAATCCTTTCATATGATGAAACTTTGAATAATAACCAAAACTCAGTTTGTGGTGGTTCTGACTCAAAAAAAACTTGGCTACTTTCAATTTTCATATTTGACTCGATGCTGAACTATGGTGGCGGCTAACAGGTATTAGATAGCCCGCTCTTTTATTGACTTGAACGAGTGGAGTGGGCGCGTTCAACATTTTTATACCACCAAATCAAGTCATTGTTTTTTCGATGTTTTTCGCTGTCGTGGCTATACAATACCAATAAACGAGCATGCTGCCTTTGCCAGCATGGCCGCTTTGGGTCGAGCCCTGACCATGAATTAACCTTAGCACATGACGAGCGTGAATTGAGCCATTCTTTGACCTCCACCTGTTGGAGGATCATGCCATGAACATTCCGACTGAAATCTCATTTACACCTTGGAATAAAGGCAAGTTGGTTGGGCAGAAGGCGCCTCTGCGTCTTAGAGATATT
>NZ_JBQSXL010000037.1:0-25751 GCF_052378165.1 Halomonas sp. AOP30-A1-24 | reverse complement strand
CTAGGTGCTGATCCTGAACAGTGCTTGCGCGGTACCAATCGTAAATTTGAACGCCGTTTTCGCTATGTTGAGCATGCCTTAAACGCGGCCCATCGACCGATAACGGAAGCCTCGCTGGACGAGATGGAAGCTCACTGGCAGGCGGCTAAACATCAAGAATAAAGCATAAATTGATCATTAATAATGACGCGACCCCGCTAGGAGGCCTTGCCAATGAGTCACGACCTGCACGAATCGCTGCGCGATAACGTACGCATTTTAGGAGATAGTCTGGGACGCACCATAGCGGACGACCTGGGACAGGCATTTGTAGATAAAATTGAGACGATCCGAGCGCATGCCAAGCAAGGTCGTCAAGGTGACTCACTCCAGCAGCGCGCACTTATTGAGTATTTACGCCAGTTACCTGAGCGTGACCTGCTACCCGTTACACGTGCTTTTAACCAGTTCTTGAATCTTGCCAATATTGCCGAGCAGCACTATCGCGCACGTTTTCGCCGTGTAGAAGACTACAAACCCGGCACCCAGCCGACTCTCAACGGGCTGCTTGAGCGGGCCCAACTGGCAGGTAATTCACCGCGTAAGCTGGTCGAAACACTCGCCAATATGCGGGTGGAGCTGGTGCTTACTGCCCATCCGACAGAAGTTATTCGCCGTACGCTAATCCAAAAATACGACGCAATTGATGAGTGCCTAACCGCCATCGAAGGTTCTGGCGACTATCCTGAGCGCGGTAAGCGCGCTCACGGGCGGTTAGAAGAACTGATTAGCCAGGCATGGCATACCGATGAAATTCGCCATGAGCGGCCAACCCCGGTTGATGAAGCCAAATGGGGGTTTGCGGTTATCGAGAACTCGCTATGGCAAGCCGTGCCTGATTTCCATCGTGATCTGGATAATTTACTGCTGGAT
Organism: Halomonas sp. AOP30-A1-24; assembly: GCF_052378165.1. Lineage (NCBI taxonomy): Bacteria > Pseudomonadati > Pseudomonadota > Gammaproteobacteria > Oceanospirillales > Halomonadaceae > Halomonas > Halomonas sp. AOP30-A1-24. The sequence continues at coordinate 24,839 of NZ_JBQSXL010000037.1, read as the reverse complement.
ACTGCCGGTGAGCGCCTTCCGCTGGATGCTGCGCCCATTCGCTATGCTTCATGGATGGGGGGCGACCGGGACGGCAACCCTAATGTTACTTCACGGATCACCCGGGAAGTGCTACTTCTGGGGCGCTGGATGGCCGCAGACCTTTACCTGCGCGACCTGGAACAGCTTAAAACCGAGCTTTCCATGTGGAAGGCCAATAGCGCACTAAAAGCGGAAGTGGGCGATGTCGCCGAGCCGTATCGCGAACTGCTTAAACGCCTTTTAGCCAAGGTGGAAGCAACCCGGGACTGGGCCAAGGCGAAGCTGGATGGCCGTAATTACGACGGCGGGCCGATTATTGAAACCCGCGACCAACTTTATGCGCCGCTGCTGGCCTGCTACCGCTCTTTATGCGATGTGGGTTTGGACACCATTGCCAATGGTGCCTTGCTCGATACGCTGCGCCGCGTCGCCGTGTTTGGAGTCACGCTGACCAAGCTGGATTTACGTCAAGAAGCCAGCCGCCACGCCCAAGTGATCGAAGAACTCACCAGCACATTAGGCCTGGGACACTACCAGGAGTGGAACGAAGCTCAGCGCCAGGCATTCCTACTGGAAGAGCTGGCGTCTAGTCGACCACTGATCCCACGCCGTTGGGAGTGCTCTGCCGAGTGTCGTGAAGTGCTGGATACCTTTAAGGTCATCGCCCAGGAGCATTCAGAGGCACTGGGTACCTACATTATTTCCATGGCGGGCGAGCCGTCAGATGTGTTGACCGTTGCGCTGTTAATGAAAGAGGTGGGTGGCCAAGTCACGCTGCCCATTGCACCTCTGTTTGAAACCCTCAACGACCTGGATCACGCGGGTGCGGTTGTCGAACAGCTCCTATCGCTGCCTGGTTACCGAGCACTGATTAATGACCGTCAGGAAATCATGATCGGTTACTCCGACTCTGCCAAGGATGCCGGGCAACTGGCGGCGGCCTGGGCGCAGTATCGGGCTCAGGAAGCGCTGGTGAATGTGTGTGAAAAACACGGTGTTGACCTGACCCTGTTCCACGGCCGCGGCGGCACCGTCGGCCGTGGGGGCGGCCCCGCTCACGCAGCCATCTTGTCGCAGCCGCCGGGCTCGGTAAACGGCAGTTTACGGGTGACTGAACAGGGAGAAATGATCCGCTTCAAGTTCGGCCAGCCGGATATCGCGCTGCGGTCAATGGAAATTTACGCTTGCGCGGTGCTTGAAGCCACCTTGCTACCGCCACCGGCGCCTGACGCCCGCTGGCGCGAAGAGATGGATAAGCTCGCCCACATTGCGCACGTCGGTTACGTGGGCGTGGTGCGCGAGGACCCTGACTTTGTGCCTTACTTCCGTGCGGTAACGCCAGAGGGGGCGCTCGGTAGGTTGCCGCTGGGGTCACGCCCCACCAAGCGGCGCCAGGACGGTGGCGTTGAAACGCTGCGTGCGATTCCGTGGATTTTCGCCTGGACCCAAATTCGCCTAATGCTGCCCGCATGGCTAGGCAGTGGCGAAGCGTTCCTGCAGCGCCTGGAAGAGCCCGGCGGACGCGAGCTGCTCCAGGACATGCGCGATCAATGGCCATTTTTTGGCACTTATCTGGATATGTTGGAAATGTTACTGGCCAAAGCTGATGTGGCCATTGCGGCTTACTATGAGCACCGGCTAGTGGATGAGCCATCCTTAAAAGCCCTGGGCAAAAAGCTCCGCGAGCGTTTTGAGCGCTTGGAAAACGTGGTGCTGGAAATACTCGAGCAGGATGAGTTGCTTGAGAAGACGCCACTGATCCGCCAGGCCATTGACGTGCGTAACCCCTACATTGACCCGCTGCACGGGTTGCAGGCTGAGCTTTTACAGCGTAACCGCGACGCCGATGGTGCGATCAGCGGCGACCTTTCCCGGGCGCTAATGGTGACCATGGCAGGTATCTCGGCGGGGCTGCGCAATACGGGTTAATTAGCGGCAACATTAGAAGTGCGTATACCGCCAGTACGGCTGGCGGCATTTATGTATGTTCTTAGGAGGCGGCAATGAATTTGGATGCTCAAGCGGTGTTGCAGTTCTGGTTTAATGAACTAACCCCGGCGCAGTGGTTTAAGAAAGACGCCGAGATGGACGCCGCTATCATGGCGCGTTTTGGAGAGCTGCACGGCCATGTTGCCCAGTGCGAATGTTATACATGGCGGGATACACCGCAGGGGCGTCTGGCCGAAATTATTGTGCTTGATCAGTTTTCGCGCAATATGTACCGCGATAATGCCCGCGCGTTTGCGTTTGATGCGCTCGCGCTTGCTCTCGCCCAGGAAGCCGTGGCAGCAGGTGCCGACATGGCGTTAACGCCTGAAGAGCGCAGCTTTTTATATATGCCCTATATGCATAGTGAATCGAAAACGATTCATGCCCAGGCAATGGTGCTATTCGACCAGCCTGGGCTTGAAAACAATCTTGATTTTGAAGTTCGTCATAAGGCGATTATTGACCGCTTTGGTCGTTACCCTCATCGCAATATGCTATTGGGGAGAACGTCCAGCGATGAAGAAGTCGCCTTTCTAGAACAGCCTGGCTCCTCTTTCTAGCGGCGCTTTTATCCACTTTTAGCCTTACGGCGTGTTATGTCATTACGAAAATCGACTCGAATCAATAAGTATATTAGTGAAAGCGGCCTTTGCTCGCGCCGTGAGGCAGACCGCTATGTAGAGCAGGGCAATGTCTGGATCAATGGCCGTCGTGCGACAACCGGTGACCAGGTAATGGCTGGTGATCGTGTAAAGGTGAATGGTCAGGAAATTGAGCCCCAGGAGGAAGAGGACTTTATTCTGATTGCGCTCAATAAGCCTGTCGGTATTGTGAGCACGACTGAATCGAGTGAAAAAGACAATATTGTTGAGTTTGTAAAGCATGGGGCACGTATTTTCCCCATTGGTCGGCTGGATAAAGACTCTCAAGGGCTGATCTTTTTAACCAATAATGGGGATCTGGTTAATAAAATTCTCCGTGCCAACAACAATCACGAAAAAGAGTACCAGGTAACGGTTAACAAGCCGATTACGGAGGAATTTGTTGAGGGGATGCAAAAGGGTGTGCCGATTCTTGGCCAGGTCACCAAGAAGTGCCAGGTGAAGAAAGTGTCCACTTTTGTGTTCACTGTCACGCTAGTGCAGGGGTTAAATCGCCAGATACGCCGGATGTGCGAATACTTCGGTTATGACGTTACCCAATTAATACGCACGCGGATCATGAATGTGTCTTTGAAGGGGTTGGCATTGGGTGACTGGCGTGATTTAACACCCAAAGAGGTGGAGACCATCGTTGCCCTGACGGAGAGCGCTGACGGTAGTGCAGCGCCGGCTAAGCCGAAAGGCAAGCCTCGGGCACCTACTGGGCAACGTCCACGTAAGGGAAAACCGGGAGCGGGGGCAAAATCCGCTAGCGCTGGCAAAGCGGCGGGCAGTAAAACGCGCTCAAACACCAGGGGCAAGCCCGGTACTTCCAAAGCGCACCCTAACGCAAAAACCGCAGCAGGGGGCAAACCTGCAGCCCAAGGCAAGCGTAGTAGTAAGTCTTTCGGTAAAGGGCAGCCCGGGGCAGGTAAACCAGCCGCGCGAGGAAAAGCGCCGCGTCCCAAAACGAAACGCTAGGCTTTTTAAGCGCTTGCATGGATTAGCCAGGAAACATTCAAAATAAGCGAAGGAGACTTGGGAATCAAAAAATTGCGATAAGGTAAAGTTGCTGAAAATACCTTGTCTCTTCGTGAAAGTGCCAACTAAGGTATTGATACTTGGATATCATTGGAGGACCTTATGATGGCAGAGCATAATCTTCAAGATGCCACCGTTTATACCCAGGACGGTAGTGCGCTAGGCACGGTTTCAGATGACAGTGCTGAAACAAAAGTTGAGATACTCAAGGCAGGGGGAAGCCGTATCTGGGTCGAACGGCATGACCTGAAAGAGTGTGATGGTCAGTGGACACTGGCTGAAAACTACACGGTTTACTCGGCTGATAACGTCAATGGCGACTGGACGGAAGGAGGGGTGGACGACACGGTTGATGACACCTTTCCAGCCAGTGATCCGCCCTCATTTACATTAGGCGATGAAGGTAAGGGGCGTTAAACCTCTCGCCAACATTAAAAAGCGGGAGACGTCATTAAACGGCCTCCCGCTTTTTTTGTGGCGTGTTTTAAGATGAATTATGCCAGCAAGAAGTTGGCAATCAGTTCTTTACCCCCTTCGGTGGCAAAGGATTCGGGGTGAAACTGAATGCCGTGGATCGGATAGTCGCGGTGCTTGACGCCCATCAGCTCGAACTCCCCAGTGGCTTCCCAGTGCTCTCGCTGTTCAAAGTGGATCGCCTCCAGACTACCCACCGCAGCGGTCACTTCCAGGCACTCGGGTAACGAGCCTGCATCAGCAATTAGCGAGTGGTAGCGCATCACCTCAAGCTGGTCCGGCACGCCTTTAAATACCGACTGCTGAGTATGCGTAACGGGACTGATCTTGCCGTGCATGGGGAGCGGTGCTTTCACCACTTGGCCGCCAAACACATGAACAATTCCCTGCATCCCGAGGCAGACACCTAACAGCGGAGTGGTCTTCCCCAGCTCTTTGATGACCTCTGCGCAGACGCCGAAGTAGCGTGGGTCGTCTGGCGAGCCAGGCCCCGGCGAAATAATAATACGGTCCGGCGCCATCGCCACAATATCGGTAAATTGAATCTGGTCGTTGCGCTTTACCACAATCTCGAAATCATTGACCGCGCCACGGTTTTTTTCTGTGGTGAGAATCTCGCCAATAAATTGGTACAGGTTGTAGGTGAACGAATCGTAGTTATCGATGATTAACACTTTCATGCCAGGCTCTCCGAATCCATAAAGGGGGCTAAGGCTTTACGCGTGCCGGCAAATTTACGGCGTATTTCTTCATACTCATCGGCGGCGTTACTATCAAACACGTTGCCACCACAGGTCTGCACATAGGCCCGCTCGCCGTTGACAAACACGGTGCGAATCGGGATCGCAAAAGTGCAGTCACCGTTAAACGAAAACTGGCCAACCGCGCCGCCGTAAGGGCCTCGGCCATCGTTTTCCAGGTCATCGATAATTTTCATGGCTTCAATTTTGGGCGCACCGGTAAGCGTGCCCGCAGGGAAGTTGCTGGCCAAGGCGCTAAACATGTCTTCGCCCTCGGCAATAATGCCGACGATTTCGCTGGAAATATGCTGAACATGGCTAAAGCGCTTAATGTCCATCAGGCTGCGCACTTTTACGGTGCCAAACTGGGCAACCCGGCCAATATCATTGCGATGTAGATCAACGATCATATTGTGCTCGGCAATCTCTTTAGGATCGTTAAGCAGGGTACGGGCCAACTGAGTATCTTCCTGAGGCGTTTGGCCCCGGGTGGTGGTGCCTGCCAGCGGGAAGGTTTCCATTTCACCCTGGCGCAAGCGGAAGAGAAGCTCGGGACTTGCACCGATCAGCTTCTGATCGCCAAACTTCATGTAGTACATCTGAGGGGAAGGGTTAATCGTGCGCAGCTGGTCGTACAGAGCGACCGTATCGCCCTCGATACGAAAGCGCTTTTTAAACCCGACTTCACACTGGAACACCTTGCCGTCGATAATATCCTGCTTGACCTTGGCGACCGCTGCGGCGTGTTCTGCTTGGCTCATGGTGTCGCCAAGCGCGGTGATTTTTAGGTCGTCGCTCTCAATATCCTTAGCGTCGATAAGCGTTTGCAGGAAATCAGAGCGGCTATGGTCGTAATAGAAGTAGGTTACCTCGCCGGTCATCTTATCGAGGATAAGCCCATCTTTATAAAGTCCAAACCGAAACGTATCGAAGTCATCATTGGCTTTTAAAGAAAGCGTAGGCTCGAAATACTGCATCGCATCGTAGCCTAAATAGCCGCTTAGCCCGCCGGCATACTTGCGCGAAATAATATTTTGCGGGATCAGGCTGCGCAGTAATTCATAAGGATTATCGCTTGGGTAGTGCTCGGCCTTGCCGGCACGATCCTCGATGGTCAGCGTTTGGCCATTCGCGTAAATGGTATATTCAGGATCAAATCCAATGATTGAATGACGGGCGATGTGGCTGTCTTCACCCAGCGATTCAAGCATGTAACAGGTATCGAACTGCTTCTCTATTTTTTTGAATAGGCCAAAAAAGTCACAGTCTGCGGCAAGCGTTACGTAATGGGGCTTACGCGACAGAGTAAACGGACGCGGGCCAGCATCTGATTGGGCGTGGATAGTCATGATTCAGCGATCCAGTAATGAGTGAGAAGTGCCTAGCGCGCGCGAGCCGCGAGAAACCGTCGCAATGCCAACCCCCAGCAATTCAGCAATTTTGCGGTGTGGTACGCCATCACGCAGTAAATTAAAAATCTGCAGGCGTTTGCTGATTTCCTGGTACTCTGCCGGCGTCAGAAGGCTTTCAAGTGCTTCATTCATGGCCTCAGAGCTATCAATGGCCACAAGGTAATTAATCAATTCAGTTTGGTAAACATCATCGGTAGAACTGGATATAGACATGCGCGCACCAATGGTTGAATGCCGTACTAGCGTACTAGTACGATATATTGGTTGGCGAAGAAGTCAAGTCGTTCGAGGGGCAAGTCACTCAAAGAGCAAGTCGTTCGATGGAATAGCCCTACGAGTAATTTGGTGCAGCAAGGGCAGGGCACTGGCGTATCAAGTGCGAAGCATTAACGGGCGCTCATCGTCTAATATAACGATATCTTGTTTAAGGAGTGCGGTATGACGGCCTATTTTATTCAAGCATTTATCTACCTTTTGGCGGCAGTCATTGCGGTGCCACTGGCCAAGCGGCTGGGTTTGGGGTCAGTGTTGGGCTATCTTATTGCCGGGGTTACCATTGGCCCGGTATTTGGCTTGGTCGGGCAGGAAACCAACACCATTCAGCACTTTGCCGAGTTTGGTGTGGTCATGATGCTGTTTCTGGTCGGTATGGAGCTTGACCCCAAAAGCCTTTGGGCGATGCGGGTTCGCCTGGTCGGCCTTGGTGGCTTGCAAGTAATCATTACCGCAGCGGCAGGTACGCTGATTGCCTGGTGGTTAGGTCTGGTATGGCAAACCGCGCTAACCGTCGGGTTGATTTTTGCGCTCTCTTCTACCGCTATTGTGTTGCAAACCCTCAATGAAAAAGGCCTGGCGAAAACCGAAGGCGGGCGTAGCGTGTTTTCCGTTCTGCTTTTTCAGGATATAGCGGTTATCCCGATGCTGGCGCTTATTCCGCTTTTAGCACTGCCCGAATTAATGGGGGCACCAGGTGGTGAGCCCGACCATGGTAGCTTCAATTTGGTCGCGCACCTGACTGGCTGGACCCATGCGCTAGTGGTGGTAGGCTCCATTGCTGCGGTGATACTTGGTGGGTATTACCTGGGGCCGTTGCTCTTTCGTTATGTGGTGGGTGCAGGGCTTCGCGAAGTATTTACCGCCACGGCGCTGATGGTGGTTATCGGTATTGCAGCACTTATGAGCCTGGTGAATTTATCGCCAGCACTGGGGGCGTTTTTGGCCGGTGTCGTGCTTGCCAACAGTGAGTTTAAGCATGAGCTGGAAGCCAATATCGAGCCCTTTAAAGGTTTACTGCTGGGGCTATTTTTCATCACTGTTGGTGCAGGCATTAATTTCGATGTGTTGGCGGCCGAGTGGGCCACCGTCGTGTCGTTGGGTATTGCCGTCATTGTTGTTAAAGCGGTCGTGTTATTGGCGCTTGCCTGGTTATTCAAGATCAAGGGCAGCAACTTTTGGCTCTTTGCGCTGAGCCTGGCCCAAGCGGGCGAGTTTGGCTTTGTACTGCTGACCTACAGCGTACAAAGCAGCGTGATACCAGCAGATACCGCGCAAGTGCTCTCGCTGGTCGTCGCCCTTTCAATGTTTTTAACGCCGCTCCTGTTTATTGCTTATGACCGCTTGGTGCTGCCGCACTATCTGGTTGCAAAAGAGGGCCGAGATGCCGATGCCATTGAGGAACAGGCGCCCGTTATCATTGCGGGAGTAGGGCGCTTTGGGCAAATCATCTGCCGCCTGCTGCGGGCCAATAATATCCCGATGGTAGTGCTTGACCTTGAGCTGGAGCAGATCGAAAACTCTCGTCGAATCAATATTAAAAGCTATTTCGGCGATGCCAGCCGTTCTGACCTGTTGGAAAGGGCGGGGATTGAAAGCGCCCGCCTTTTGGTGGTCGCCATTGATGATCGAGAGCGTGCTGTACAGATGACTCAACACGTAAAACACTACTATCCCAACGTGTGGGTGCTGGCGCGCGCTTTTGACCGTGGGCATGGTTATCAACTGCGTGAAGCCGGGGCCGATGATGTGGTGAGTGAAACGTATCATTCCGCACTGGAGCTTGGCGGCCATGCACTATCGGCCATGGGCGTACATCCCATGCGGGCTAAACAAATGACTTGGTCATTTGTACAAAATGAAGAAGCCCATGAAGACGAATTGTTTGAGGCTTGGAAAGAGATCGAAGGCGGTATCAGCTTTAGCCCGCGTTATGGTGAGCTATTTATGAAACTGGAGGAGTCACTGAATAGCGCGATGCAGCAGGACTGGCAGGAACCCAAGCGTGAGGATGTGCCGATTTGGACAGCACCTGTAGAAGACCAGCGGTAGGTTAATAACGCAAACGTACTGAGAGGTAACGACTAAAACGGCAAATGCAGCGAGGCGCTGAGTTGATTGAGATGGCTTAGCGTCGGCGCATCTACGCGCTCATATTCCAAGCGCGTGACCATCTGGTTAAGCGTCATGGTGGCGCCAAAGCCTTGGAGCCAGGCGGTGCCGCCTTCGTCTGCACCCTGAAGCTCATGGGTGTCGCCGCGCCATTCGGTCAGGCCAGATTTAGCGTACATGCTAAAAGCGCCCATACGTACGCCCGCTACAATGGCACCGCCTAAACTAAGCGTATCCATGATCATTGGCGACATGCTGGAGGCAATCGGAACTTCTTCGCTTTCGCGGTAGGCGATTTCAGCGCCAAGATCCAATTGAGGGAGTTGCCAAGGGCTAAAACCAGCGGTTACTCGAAAGCCTGATGTGTAGGTGTCCAGGCTGCTTAAGTCGCTGCCTTCCAGCACCACACCATTGTCCAGTTGCAGGAGTTCACTGTTAGGTGAGGCATACGCGATCACCGGCAACGTGTCATTGGCGGCAGCGGTGAGTAAAGGTAGGGTTGAACCAACAACGCTGTACAGGAGTACCCCAGCCAAGCGTTTCATTGATGTTCCTCATCCTTGGTCTTGATTGTTATCTTGGGGTTTGTACGAAAAGACGCTGAGCGAAGGCCAGACAAGGCAAAAATCAGCGAAAAAACGGAGTTTACATGAGTAAATGAGTATTTTGAGCTGATTTTTAACGCCGTATGGTCGAGCGCAAGCAGTTTTCGTACAAAGCCTAACCAGCATAGCAAGAGGCTTTAACTTCTACCAAATTAATTGCGCGGTTTTGGAGGTTAAACACCAGATTTTTGCCCATTTCCATAAAGCGCTCACCAAAGACCCATTGGGGGGACAAGACAGATGCCTGGGGCGTTTGCTCCTTTCTTCTCTGGCGTTCACGCCACTCCAGCGCTCTATCACTCCAGTCAACGTTATGCTCGACAATAAAACCACAGCAGCTTAATTGCTCAATGAGCGTTTCATGGCTAAGCAGGCAGGAGTGAACGGGCGTTGCCGCCCAGGGAACAGGGTAGCGCAAGGCTTCTGCATTTTGGCCGCTAACGACTTCGTGCATTACCAACTGCCCACCGGGGCGCAGTACGCGGTAGCTCTCGGTAAGTGCCTCGTTAACGTTGGGCACGTTCAACAGGCTGTGCTGAAACACAAGCGCATCAAAGCTGTTATCGGCAAAGGGGAGGGCGCAAGCGTCACCGGTTACCCAATTTAGCGAGGCGCTCTGAGAAGATGTCAGCGTGCTAAGCGTTTTATTAAGTGCGTTAAAGCGGTGGGTGATGTCCAGGCCGGTCATGTGAAAACCTAACGCCGCCCCTTGGCGCATTAATCCTCCCAGTCCCGCGCCAATATCCAATACCCGTAAATGAAGGGCCGGGTCCAGCAGGGCGAGCAGCCGGGCGGAGGCCGTTACGCCGCCTATATGAAGTTGGTCCAGCGGTGCTAACTGATGCAGAGTAGGTCCCGCAGGGTAATGGCGTTGAATCTGCGCTAGCACCTCGGCATCGCGTAGCCCTTGCTGATAATGCGCCGCTAAAGACATTGTCACAATGATGACTCGTCGCCCAACCCCAATTCCTGAATCGAGATTTCGCGCATCTTGAATTTCTGGATTTTGCCCGTCACGGTCATGGGGAATTCATCGACGAATTTAAAGTAGCGGGGGATCTTGAAGTGGGTGATCTTGCCTTTACAAAACTCACGCAGATCTTCACCGCTAATCTCTCCCGCCGTGGCGTTGGGTTTTACCCAGGCAACCAACTCCTCACCATACTTTTTGTCGGGCACGCCGGTGACCTGCACATCGGAAATCGCCGGGTGGGTATACAGAAACTCTTCGATTTCTTTGGGGTAGACGTTTTCGCCCCCGCGAATCACCATGTCTTTAATGCGCCCTACGATCTGGATATAACCCTCTTCATCCATGGTGGCCAGGTCGCCGGTATGCATCCAGCCGGACTCGTCGATGGCCTCACGCGTAGCTTGCTCGTTGTTCCAGTATTTAAGCATGACGCTATAGCCCCGGGTACACAGCTCGCCGATTTCACCGCGAGGTAAGATGGCACCATTGCCGGGATCAACGATTTTGCTTTCCAGGTGCGGCTGGGTACGTCCCACGGTGGAAACCCGCTTTTCAATAGTGTCATTTGCACCCGTTTGGGTAGAAACCGGGCTGGTTTCAGTCATTCCGTAGGCGATCTGTACGCCCTTCATGTTCATCTTGCTGATGACCTGCTTCATGATCTCGGCCGGGCAAATCGAGCCTGCCATGATGCCGGTGCGCAGTGAAGAGAGGTCGGTGCTGGCAAACTCGGGGTGATCCAGCTCGGCGATAAACATGGTAGGCACGCCATAAAGCGCAGTGGCTTTTTGCTCGTGTACGGCTTTGAGTACTTTACCGGGGTCAAAGCCTTCATCGGGGTAAATCATCGCCGCGCCATGGGTCATACAGCCCAGGTTGCCCATGACCATGCCGAAGCAGTGGTAAAGCGGCACCGGGATGACCAAGCGATCTTCGCTGGTAAAACCCATGCTTTCGGCCACAAAAAAGCCGTTATTAAGAATATTGTGGTGAGAAAGCGTGGCGCCTTTAGGAAAGCCGGTGGTGCCTGAGGTGTATTGAATATTGATCGGGTCATCAAACTGAAGGGTGCTTTGCAGATCGTTGACGTCGGTTTGGCTAACCTTGCTCGACTCCTGCATTAAATCTGACCAGCGCCACATGCCGGGATGTTTCTCGCTGCTTAAGTTAATCACGCACTCAAGCTGGGGTAGCTTTAGCGATTTAAGCGCGCCTTCCGCGCTGGTTTTAAGCTCCGGCGCCAGTTCATAGAGCATGTCGCGATAGTTAGAGTTTTTAAAGCTATCCGCGCTGACCAAAAAACGCGCGCCGGATTGGTTAAGCGCGTACTCAAGTTCATGAGTGCGGTAGGCCGGGTTGATGTTGACTAAAATAGCGCCGATTTTGGCGGTGGCGAACTGGGTTAATGTCCACTCGCTGCAGTTAGGCGCCCACATACCGACCCGATCACCACACTTCACGCCAATGGCAAGCAACGCGCGGGCGCAGCGGTTCACCTCTTCGTGAAGCTCGCGATATCGCCAATGAATGTTCTGGTGCAGCACAATCAGAGCGTCGTTATCGGGATATTGCGCGGCGATTTGGTCAAATTTATCGCCGATAGTCATGCCAATCAGCGGTTTGTCAGCGGTACTGCTGGCATAGCTGGGCAGGGCTTGGGTAGATAGGCTGGGGTCATGTAGCGCCATGATGTCTCTCCGTATTTTTTATTGTCTGATCGAACAGGCCGCGCTGATTGGCGTTAGGTTGAGTGTACGCCTCTGGCCAAGGCAACGTTTGAGGTTGGCTTGCGGCCCAGGGCCTGGGTAATCCAGTTGCCGGTATCCAGCACGGCCTGCAAATCAACCCCCGTTTCAATGCCTAAACCTTCCAGCAGGTAGAGCACGTCTTCGGTGGCGACGTTGCCGGAGGCACCTTTGGCATAAGGGCATCCGCCCAAACCGCCGGTCGAGGCATCAATCACGCTAATGCCTTCTTCCATCACCGCGTAAAGGTTGGCAATAGCCATACCGTAGGTGTCGTGAAAATGTGCCGCCAGCTGATCGATCGGCACCTGCACGGATACGGCTTCAATCATTCGTTTGGCCGCCAGCGGTGTACCCACCCCAATAGTGTCGCCGAGGGAAATTTCATAGCAGCCCATGTCATAAAGAGCCTTGGCCACCTGAGCGACTTTCTCGGGTGGAATATCGCCTTCATAAGGGCAGCCCAGCACGCAGGACACGTAGCCACGCACACGCACATTGGCTTCCTGGGCATGCTTGAGCACAGGCTCGAATCGCTCAAGGGATTCAGCAATTGAGCAGTTGATGTTCTTCTGCGAAAACGCCTCAGAGGCCGCGCCAAATACCGCTACTTCATCAACACCTGCAGCCAACGCATTTTCAAGCCCCTTGAGATTAGGGGTAAGGGCCGAGTAAACCACGCCGGGAGTGCGCTTAATGCCGTGCATTACGTCGGCCGCATCGCCCATTTGCGGCACCCATTTGGGCGATACAAAGCTTGCCGCTTCAATATGGCGGATACCGGCATTGGCGAGCCGCTCAATCAGCTCGATTTTAGTTGCGGTAGGCACCATGGCCCCCGGCTCGTTTTGCAGGCCGTCTCGGGGGGCCATTTCGAACAGGCGTACGCGCTGGGGTAGGCAGGATGGGCGCAGTGCCATGGTAAAGCTCCTTATTCGCCAGAGGCGAAGTCGAGTAATACATCGCCCTGGCTAACGGTATCGCCTGCCTGAAAGCGGAAACCTTCCACGCGGCCGTTAGTCGGCGCGGTTATGGTGTGTTCCATCTTCATGGCTTCCATAACCATCAAGGGAATGCCTTTTTCAACGCTCGTACCGGCTTCAACCAATAGCGCTACCACCGTGCCATGCATGGGGGCGGTAAAGCTTGCCTGCACTTCATGCTGGCCGTGATCAATCGCATCGATGCGCTGCCAGTAAAGGCGGGTTTCGCCCTGCGGGTCGACCATGATTAGCACATTGCCATCGCGCTGGGCCTGCAGGCGGCGGCGGTGTCCGTTAAGAGTAATCGCCACAGCATTGCCGGTAAGCGGTTGAAGGCTGGCGCTAAAGGTTTGCCCATTAACGGCGTGGTCATTAATGGTTAGGTGCCACTCTGAGTCGCCCGGGTGTCGCTTGCCTTCTACTACCACCAGAGGGCTTGCATCCTCCGGCGCTTGAGAGTGCTTGGGATCATGCAAGGCAATACGCACCGTGCGCGGCGCGTTAAGCCGAAACCCATCGTGGCGATCCCAGGGCGAGTTGCTTTCGCACTCCTGGGCCAGCTGATGTAACGCCAGTAACGCGGCGCTGGCATACTCTTCAGACTGATAGTGGTGCGCGGCAAACAGGGTGGCCTCGTGGCGCTCGATAAACCGCGTATCCAGCTCTACGTTCTTAAACGCGGGGTGAGTCGCCAGGCGCTGCAAAAAAGCCCGGTTGGTGACCACGCCCTGTATGTCGAGGGCCGCTAGCGCACGGTTAAGCGTAGCCAGGGCGGCATCCCGGTCACTGCCATGCACAATCAGCTTGGCAAGCATGGGGTCGTAGTGCATGGAAACCGTATCACCGCTTTCCACACCGCTATCCAGGCGCACCTGCTCAGCCTTTAAGTCGGTGCCCGCTAAATCGAGCGCAAAGCGAGTCAACTGGCCCGTGGCGGGTAAAAAGTCCTGGTCAGGATCTTCGGCATAAAGGCGTGCTTCAAAGCTATGCCCGGTGATCGTTAAATCTTCCTGTGTGCTAGGCAGCGATTCACCCATCGCCACGCGCAGCTGCCACTCGACCAGATCCTGGCCGGTGATCATTTCCGTCACCGGGTGCTCGACCTGCAGACGAGTGTTCATCTCCATAAAGTAGAACGCCTCGCCTTGGCCTGGCGAAGCATCCAATAGAAACTCAACCGTGCCCGCGCCCACGTAGCCAATTTCCTGAGCGGCGCGCACAGCAGCATTACCCATCGCTGTGCGTAGTTCCGGCGTCATGCCCGGGGCGGGAGCTTCTTCGAGGACTTTCTGGTGGCGGCGTTGAACGCTGCAGTCGCGCTCGAACAGGTACACGCCGTGGCCATGGCGATCACAAAACACCTGTACTTCCACGTGACGTGGCTGCACCAGGTATTTTTCTATCAGCATACGATCATCGCCGAAAGCGGCTTTAGACTCGCGGCGACAGCCTTCCAGCGCCGCCTGAAAGGCCTCGCTGTTTTCGACCACGCGCATACCTTTGCCACCACCACCGGCGCTGGCTTTGAGCATGACCGGGTAACCGATGTTGTCGGCCTCGGCCCGGAGCAGGTCATCATCCTGGTTATCGCCGTGGTAGCCCGGCACCAGCGGTACATTGGCATTGGCCATGCGCGCTTTGGCGGCTGATTTATCCCCCATGGCGGCAATGGCTGACGCGGGTGGCCCGATAAAAGTAATACCCGCTTCTTCGAGCGCTTTTACAAAGGCGCCGTTTTCTGAAAGAAAGCCGTAGCCAGGGTGAATGGCACCACTGCCGGTGCGCTTGGCGGCGTCAATCACCGCTTCGATATTTAGATAACTTTCCCGCGCGGCGGCAGGGCCAATACGAATGGCTTCATCGGCTTCACGCACATGGCGGGCGTTGGCATCGGCATCGGAATACACGGCAACGGTTTTAAGCCCCATACGGCGTGCGGTGCGCATTACTCGGCAGGCAATTTCACCTCGGTTGGCGATCAGCAACGTGTCAAAGGGCGTGGTACGCAGGTTAGGTTCAGACGACGTTAGGTGGCTCATGAGCGGCGCTCCTTGGCATTGCCGGATAAAGGCGTTTCAGCCCAGGCGGGGCGACGCTTTTCAAAAAATCCAGCCAGTCCTTCCTGGCCTTCCTCGCTAACCCGCAGCTTGGCGATTACCTGGCAGGTTTGTTCGCGCGTGGCGTCAGAATCAGGCGACTGGCTGACCGTTTGGAGCAGCGTTTTGGTAGCCTGCTGTGCCTGCGGTGAACCAGCGAGCAACGTTTCCAGCATGGCATCTACTGCGCTATCCAGTGCGCTGTGTTCAACGACCTGATGGGCCAGGCCCAGGCTGAGCGCCGTAGACGCATCGATGACTTCGGCGCTCAACGCGTAGCGGCGCATCTGGCGCGCGCCGAGTGCACGCTGCACATAGGGGCTGATGACCGCAGGCGAGAGGCCAATCTTGACTTCTGAAAGGCAGAACCTGGCTTTATCGGAAGCAATAACGATATCGCAGCAGGTGGCCAAACCTACGGCGCCGCCAAAGGCCGCACCCTGAACCCGGCACAGCGTGGGGCAGGGCAGCGTATCCAGGCTATGCATCAGCGTGGCGAGCTTGCGCGAATCAGCCAGATTGTCGTCAACGTCGTAGTCGACCATGCGCTTCATCCAGTTCAAATCCGCGCCCGCTGAGAAGCTGTTGCCTTCAGAGCCCAGCACCACCACGCGTACCTCACCGCTTTTAATCAACGGTTGAAGCTTGTCGAGGTGTGCGTTCAGCTCGGCAATTAGCTGGTCATCAAAGGCGTTGTGAACGTCCGGGCGATTAAGGGTTAAGCGGGCAACACCTGCATCCATGGTTAACGTTGAATTCGTCATGATAGGCCCCTTACATCCGGAACACGCCGAAGCGTGTCTCTTCAATCTCGGCATTCATGGCCGCGGCCAGCGCTAAGCCCAGTACATCGCGGGTTTGTAGCGGGTCAATTACGCCGTCGTCCCATAGCCGGGCACTGGCGTAGTAAGGGTGGCCCTGGTGCTCATACTGTTCGCGAGTGGGCTGCTTGAACGCCTCTTCGTCATCGGCAGTCCATTCTCTGCCTTCGCGCTCATACTGCTCGCGCTTAACCTGGGCCAGTACACCAGCGGCCTGCTCGCCACCCATGACGGAAATACGTGCATTGGGCCACATGAATAGCAGGTTAGGGTCATAAGCGCGGCCGCACATACCGTAGTTACCCGCCCCGAAGCTTCCGCCAATCAGCACGGTAAACTTGGGCACCTTCGCGCACGCCACGGCGGTGACCAGCTTGGCGCCATGCTTGGCGATACCTTCGTGCTCGTACTTGGAGCCCACCATAAAGCCGGTGATGTTCTGCAGGAAAATCAACGGAATCTTGCGCTGGGCGCACAGCTCAATAAAGTGGGCGCCTTTGACGGCACTCTCTGAAAACAGCACGCCGTTATTGGCCACAATACCCACCGGGTGGCCATGGATATGCGCAAATCCGGTGACTAAGGTGTCGCCGTAATAGCGTTTGAATTCATCAAAATCAGAGCCGTCGACGATGCGTCCGATGACTTCGCGAACATCAAAGGGCTTTTTAAGGTCGGTGCCCACAATGCCGTAAAGCTCCAACGGGTCGAGCTTGGGCGGCTCGGGCGCCTGCATGGCAAGCTTGCCGCGCTTTTGCCAGTTCAGGCGCGAGACACAGGCGCGGGCAAGCTGCAGGGCATGCATATCGTTTTCGGCATAATGGTCGGCCACGCCGCTGACTTTGGCATGCACATCGGCACCGCCCAACGCTTCGGCGCTGATGCTTTCACCGGTGGC
Organism: Halomonas sp. AOP30-A1-24; assembly: GCF_052378165.1. NCBI lineage: Bacteria > Pseudomonadati > Pseudomonadota > Gammaproteobacteria > Oceanospirillales > Halomonadaceae > Halomonas > Halomonas sp. AOP30-A1-24. The sequence continues at coordinate 8,015 of NZ_JBQSXL010000037.1, read as the reverse complement.
CGCTTTGACCAGCGGCGGGCCGCCCAAAAAGATGGTGCCTTGCTCTTTAACGATGATCGATTCATCGGCCATGGCAGGCACATACGCGCCGCCTGCCGTGCAGGAGCCCATCACCATGGCAATTTGCGGAATGCCTTCGGCCGACAGGGTGGCCTGGTTATAGAAAATGCGCCCGAAGTGGTCGCGGTCAGGGAAGACTTCATCCTGACGGGGTAGAAAGGCACCGCCGGAATCGACCAGATAAAGACACGGCAGGCGATGCTTACGGGCGATTTCCTGGGCGCGAATATGTTTTTTGACCGTCAGCGGAAAGTAGGTGCCGCCTTTTACCGTGGCATCGTTGGCCACAATCACGCATTCAACGCCTGATACGCGCCCAATGCCGGTCACCACACCGGCGGCCGGTACGTCGCTTTCATACACCTTGTGAGCGGCAAGCGCTGAAAATTCTAGAAAGGGCGAGCCTTCGTCGATCAAGTGATCGATGCGGTCACGCACAAATAGCTTGCCACGGCTCTCATGACGCTCACGAGATTTAACGCCGCCACCCTGGGCAACGGCAGCGGTGAGTTCATGCAGCTGGGTAACCACGCCGCGCATCGACTGCTCATTGGTCTGAAAGAGCTCGCTACGCGGATTAATCTGAGTGCTGAGAATGCTCATGGCGCGCCTCTACTGGCTTTCGGTGAAGAGTTCACGGCCAATCAGCATCCGCCGAATTTCACTGGTACCCGCGCCGATTTCATACAGCTTCGCATCACGTAGCAGGCGCCCGGTGGGGTATTCGTTGATATAGCCGTTACCGCCCAACAGCTGAATGGAATCCAGCGCTACCTGGGTGGCTTTCTCGGCGCAGTAGAGGATGACGCCAGCGGCATCCTTGCGCGAGGTCTGGTCGCGATCACACGCGGCCGCGACGGCATACAGGTAGGCGCGGCAGGCATTCAGCGTGGTGTACATGTCTGCCACTTTGCCCTGCACCAGCTGGAACTCGCCAATCGACTGATTAAACTGTTTGCGCTCATGGATATAAGGCATCACGACATCCATGGCGGCCTGCATGATGCCGACCGGCCCGGCAGCCAGCACGGTACGTTCGTAGTCCAGCCCGCTCATCAATACGCGCACACCTTTGCCTTCTTCGCCCAGCACATTTTCAGCGGGGACCTCGCAATCCTGAAACACCAGCTCGCAGGTGTTGGAGCCGCGCATGCCCAGCTTGTCGAGCTTCTGTGCCGTGGCGAACCCCGGCATGCCTTTTTCGATCAAGAAAGTGGTAATACCTTTGGAGCCAGCGTCTGGATCCGTCTTGGCGTAGACCACCAGCACATCGGCATCGGGGCCGTTGGTGATCCACATTTTGTTGCCGTTTAAAATGTAGTTATCGCCGACTTTTTTAGCCCGCAGCTGCATGGAGACCACATCGGAGCCAGCGCCGGGTTCGGACATGGCAAGCGCGCCGACGTGTTCGCCGCTGATCAATTTGGGCAGATACTTGGCTTTCTGTTCGGCGGAGGCGTTGCGCTTGATCTGGTTCACGCACAGATTGGAGTGCGCACCGTAAGACAGCGCAACCGATGCGCTCGCCCGGGAGATCTCTTCCATGGCGATACAGTGGGCAAGATAACCCATGCCGCTGCCGCCATCCTCTTCAGACACGGTGATACCTAAAAGGCCCATGTCGCCAAACTTCTTCCATAAGTCGTTGGGGAATTCATTATTACGGTCGATTTCCGCAGCGCGCGGGGCAATTTCGTTGGCGGCGAAGGCATTGACCTGCTCGCGCAGCATGTTCATTTCGTCATCAAGACCGAAATTCAGTTCTGAGTAGAGAGAATGCATGGTCAATCACCTGTTTATTAGAAATTGTTTATTAGAAATCGTTTATTGAAAATAGTTGTTGAGTAGGTAATGAGGCGCCGCTAGCGTTTGTATGATGAGCCAGTCTGGTACGACGGGGCAGAGTTTATGAAACGTCAGGAGGTGGGCGAGGGCGCTTCGGTGTGTTTTTCGTCAAACGCCTCTTTGTCATGAAGCTCATCTAACGCTTGGCGGCAGCGAATTTCGGCGTTCTCAAGCTCCAGCTGCATCATGGCGATATCTTTCATTTGTTGCTCAAGAGCGGCCCGTCGTTCGCTGATTTTGTTCAGCATCAGTAAAAGCTGCTTTTCACTCCCTGTGCGGGATTCATCCCACAGCTCAAACAGCTCACGAATCTCCGCCAGTGAAAGCCCTAACCGTTTACCTCGTAAGGTCAATTTAAGCCGTACGCGGTCCTGGCTGCTGTAAATACGCGTTTGGCCCCGCCGTGCTGGGTAAAGCAGCTCCTGATCTTCATAAAAGCGAATGCTGCGCGTGGTGATATCAAACTCGTTGGCTAGGTCGCTGATCGAGTAGGTTTTGCTCATCGTCGTTCTCTTTTTTTAAAGGTTTGCTTTTACGAAGCGCTTACCCTGAGGCTAAAACAAGTTTACGTTAACGTAAAGTCTCTATTGTAGGGTTAACGCTAGCAGAGTGGTTGCACAGCGATAATTTAGGCGATAAGTTGACGTACACGTTAACAAATAAATTTGATCAGCCGATGCTGGCGCCATTGGGTAATGCGTGGCAGCGAGGGGTGACAAAGGCTTTTCAGCGGAGATTGGCCATGAACTTTGAGTTGAGTGAAGACCAGGTAGCCTTTGCCGAGTTGGCGCGAGCCTTCGCCCAAAATGAGCTTGAGCCCCATGCTGCACAATGGGACGCCGAAGCTATTTTTCCCGTAGACGTTATTCGTAAGGCTGGCGAGCTGGGCTTCTGCTCGCTTTACGCGCCGGAAAGCGTCGGAGGGCTTGGTCTCTCACGGCTGGATGCCAGCATTATCTTCGAGCAGCTTTCAATGGGCTGTACCTCCACCACGGCGTATCTCACCATTCATAACATGGTGACCTGGATGCTCGCGGACTTCGGCCAGCCAGAGGTGGTTAAGCAGTGGGGCGCAAAGCTTGCAACCGGCGAGCTTCTGGGGTCGTACTGTTTAACAGAACCCAATGCGGGCTCCGATGCGGCCTCGCTTAAAACCTCGGCCAGGCGTGAGGGCGATGCGTATGTGCTCAACGGCAGCAAAATATTTATTTCTGGCGCGGGCAGCACCGATTTTCTGGTAGTGATGGCACGTACCGGTAGCGAAGGCGCGGGTGGAGTTTCGGCATTTGCAGTAGATGCCAAGGCCGAAGGCATCAGCTATGGGCGCAAGGAAGACAAGATGGGTTGGAACAGCCAGCCCACCCGAATGATTACCTTTGAAGACGTGCGCGTACCCGCGAATAATCTGCTGGGTAACGAAGGCGACGGCTTTAAAATCGCCATGAAAGGGCTAGACGGCGGACGAATTAATATCGCCACCTGTTCTATTGGCACCGCCCAGCAGGCGCTCAATAAAGCGCGTGACTACCTGCTGGAACGCCAGCAGTTCGGCAAGCGTTTAGCAGATTTTCAAGCGCTACAGTTTCGCCTGGCGGATATGGTCACCGAGCTGGTCGCCGCCCGCCAGCTAGTGAGAATGGCCGCTGCCAAACTGGATGCCGGTCATGCCGACGCTACCACCTACTGCGCCATGGCCAAGCGCTTTGCCACCGATGTAGGCTTTAAAGTGTGTGATGAGGCGCTACAGCTTTATGGCGGCAATGGCTACATTAAGGAGTACCCCATGGAACGCTATGTGCGCGATACCCGCGTACACCGCATTCTGGAAGGCACCAATGAAATCATGCGCCTGATCATTTCGCGCCGGGTACTCGCCGAAGGTGCCGCTGAGCTGTAAAACAGGGCTGCCGACATGATCGCGGTCGCCATTCGAGCCGATACGTAAGGATGCTGAATGAGTAGCGTACTGTTTACCGAACACGCCACCCAGGACGGCCACACGGTGGTTGAAATCAAGCTTAACGCTGAGCGTTCGCTCAACGCGTTAACACTGGACATGATCGACGCCATTCTGCCGCAGCTGGATGCCTGGGAGGCGGACGAGCGGGTTGTCGCCATACTGCTGGATAGCGCTGGTGAAAAAGCCTTTTGCGCCGGTGGTGATGTGGTCACGCTGTATAAAGCGATTAACGGAGAAGCTGACCCAAGCTTTCCCGAGCGCTTTTTTGAAAGAGAGTACCGCCTGGATTATCGGCTGCACACTTACCGCAAACCAATTATTTGCTGGGGCAGCGGCATTGTAATGGGCGGCGGTATGGGCCTGCTCAGCGCCAGTAGCCACCGTGTGGTGACTGAAACCTCTCGGCTGGCCATGCCGGAAGTGACGATTGGCCTTTATCCGGATGTGGGTGCCAGCTGGTTTTTAAACCGCCTGCCGAACGGCATGGGGCGTTTTCTGGCCATGACCGGCGCGCAGATCAATGCATCAGATGCTCTTTACCTGGGCCTTGCCGGCCGTGGCATTGCCAGCCATCGCCGGGAAGAATTACTTCAGCAACTGACCAGTGCCACTTGGGGAAGCGGTGAAAAGACCGATGCCCATGGCGTGGTCAATCAAGCGCTGCGTGAGCTTGAACAAGCCTCTAAAGCAGAGTTTGCCGCGCTGGAAACCCCCATACAACACTTCGCGCCATTAATACGCGAGCTGATGGACCACGATACCATCGAGCAAAGGGTGGCCGCCGTTCTGGCGGTAGAAAGCGAGGATAAATGGTTCAGCAAAGCGCAAAAGACGCTGGCACATGGTAGTCCGGTCTCCATTCGGCTTATCCATGAGCAGCTAACGCGTGCCCGGCACATGTCGCTTGCCGAGGTGTTCCAGGCAGAGCTGGCGCTTTCTGTGCAGTGCTGTCGCCACCGGGAGTTTCCAGAAGGCGTACGCGCATTACTGGTGGATAAAGATGGCTTGCCAGGCTGGACGTATTCAGCGGTAGGGGAAGTGGAAGATCACTTTATGGATGCGCTGTTAGCATCGCCGTGGCCCGATAGCCCGCTTGCGGACCTGAAGTAAGTAAAAGCCGTACCGCCGGGGTGCTAAAGCGGACACTGCCAACATTTCATGATCAACGGTTATTACCAGCAGCTCGTTACTCGCCGTTTGTTATTAGCTGCTTTTTATTAACTGTTTGTTATTAGCTGCTTTTATTAACAATAAGGACAATCGTTATGGCTACTGTGGCATTTATTGGTTTAGGCAATATGGGCGGCCCGATGGCGGCTAACCTGGCGAAAGAGGGTCATACCGTGCGTGCGTATGACCTTTCTGAACAAGCGCTTGAAGCCGCTAAAGAGCACGGCTGTGAAGTGGCAGGCTCGGCGCGTGAAGCCGCCGCCGAGGCTGACTTTGTTATCTCCATGTTGCCTGCAGGCAAGCACGTGAAGGCGCTTTACGTTGATGGCGATGAGGCGTTGTTCGAGGTGATCAAACCAAGCGCTTTGGTGATTGACTGCTCCACCATTGATGCCGACACGGCGCGCAGCGTCGCGGCCATTGGCGAACAGCGCGGGATCGACTTTGTCGATGCTCCGGTATCGGGTGGGGTGAGCGGTGCGCTGGCGGGTACGCTGACGTTTATTGTCGGCGGGTCAAAGGCCCAGTTTGAAAAAGTGACGCCTGTGCTAGGCGTAATGGGCAGAAACATTTTCCACGCGGGCGACCATGGGGCAGGGCAAGTGGCCAAGGCGTGTAACAACATGCTGCTTTCGGTGTTGATGGCGGGTACCTGCGAAGCGATCAACATGGGCGTCAAAAATGGCCTCGACCCTGCGGTGCTTTCTGACATTATGCGAAAAAGCTCCGGCGGCAACTGGGTGCTCAATGTTTACAACCCCTACCCAGGCGTAATGGAGAACGTACCCGCTGCCAACGCGTATCAGGGCGGGTTCCTAGTGGACCTGATGATGAAAGACCTGGGCCTTGCCATGGATATCAGCCAGCAAAGCGCCTCCCCCGTGCCCATGGGGTCCGCCGCCCGCACACTGTTTACCCAACACAAGGCAAACGGCAACGGCCAGCTCGACTTCTCAAGCCTGATACAGTTCTATCAGGATAAAGAGGGTGAAGGGTGAAGTCGCCCCCGCACCCAAGCTACCTTTATCTCATGGCGTGATCAGGTAAACTCTTAAAAAAACCAACCAATAAGGAACGTTATGATTACGCTTTGGGGCCGCGATAACTCTACCAATGTTAAAAAAGTGCGCTGGGTGCTTAACGAGCTGGAAGTACCGTTTGAACAAATTCAGGCGGGGCTCCAGTTCGGGGTCAACAACACACCTGAATACCAGGCCATGAACCCTAATGGGTTGGTGCCGTTACTCAAGGACGACGCCACCGACAGCCTGTTGTGGGAATCCAATACCATCATCCGCTACCTGGCCGCGCAGTATGGCCAAGGGAAACTGTGGATTGAGCAGCCTGCCAAGCGCGCCCAGGAAGAAAAATGGATGGACTGGGCCAACAGCACGCTTTCCCCTGCGCACCGAGTAATTTTAATGGGCTATGTGAGAACGCCCGAAGCGCAGCGCGATAACGCCGCCATTGAAGCAGGCATGCAAGCCTGTGAAAAACTGTTTGAACTGCTGGATAACGCACTCGCCAACCAGGCATGGTTCTCTGGCGAAGCGTTTGGCCTGGGCGACATTGCCGTTGCGCCCTTCGTTTATAACCTATGGAACATCGGCCTCACCTGGCAACCGCGCCCCCACTTGGAACGCTGGTATCAGCAGCTAACCGAGCGCCCCGTGTTCCGCGACGTGGTGATGATCCCGGTTACCTAAACCTAAACCGCCTCATACGAATAGCCGCACCCTTCGCGGGTGCGCTAACGCTTACACCGCGCTACAAAATCTGAAATATGCGAAATTTCAAACCTGTAGCGCGTGGTAACAAGTAGCGAGCGCAGAGAGAAACGCGACACCCGCAGCGGCGGCCCGGCGCGAAAGGGCGGCGCAGCCGCCCCAAGCCCGAGCAAGCCTAAAACCCCGCCTCCAACACAGCCAACTCACCATCCAGCCCGAGCAACACTTCACAACCCACCCCATGCCGCTCGGCCCGCTCAATCAAAGGCCCCAAAATCGCTCCACGCTCGGTAAGCCGCTTGGCCTCTACATCCTGCAACATCGATGCCTTGTTATTCGCCGTTTTCTCAATAACATTCCACACCAACGCCAACCACGCATCCAAATCGCTACCACCATCGGGCGCTTGAATACCCTCGGCCACCATAATCGCCGCCACTTCCTCAACAACCGCCTCAACACGGCCTGCGTAAGCAGAGCCACACAACTCGCCATTACGAATCCCATTTAACGCCACCAATGGATTAATCGCCGCATTCACCGCCAGCTTCTGCCACAGGCGGCTGCGAATATCATCCACCGCCGTGGCCGCAAGCCCCGCTTGGCTAAGCTGATGCGCTAACCGCTGTGCCAACGCACCGTGGCGATTCGTCAGATCCCCCACAAACGTATGCCCACGCCCCGCATGCACCACGCCATCATCACCGGTTAAATAAGCGCCTTCCGTCGTGGTCGCACACAACACCGGCCCCGGCCAACGTTCAGTCAGCCTCGGCTGAGCCAAAAAACCGTTCTGCCACAACACCAGCGGGGTAGTTGCGGGAATAACGCCCGCCACGCTTTCCAACGCCGCTTCAGCAGCCATCGCCTTGGTAGTGATATGTACAAAAGCAGGCGGCGCTGGCGCTTTGGCTACTCGTTGCGAGGTGGTTATCACGTTTAAGTGCTGGCTACGTGAATCGCCTTCGGGTGTTGTTATTGTTTGTTGCTCAGGTAGCGCGCGGCGACCGATTAGCGTGACGTCAGCTAGTGGGGAAAGTGAATGAGCCAGTAGGCGGCCGATGGCGCCGGGGCCGAGAATCCAGTGTGAGGTCATCAAGTGCGTACTCAGGAGCGGTGTTGCTGTTCAGCTTACCCTTTTTGTTGCAAGGAAATGAAGGCGAGTAAGAGTGATGGTATGTAAGGCTAATTTCTAGCCCGGATTTCTCACAGGGTATAAAAGAAAGCGGCTGAAAGTGCTATGATTTCAAGAG
>NZ_JBQSXL010000036.1:0-26448 GCF_052378165.1 Halomonas sp. AOP30-A1-24 | reverse complement strand
AAATGAGGACACGCCCTAATAGGAGTAGGACTCGGAGCCAGCAGTTGGCTAAATAATATGGGCCAGAGTGCATTACTGTGTGCCATCACGGCACTACTCGCCACGCGCTGGGAAAAGTCGCGCCGATAGCGCGATGCTTGGCGCACCACAAAAAAGCCCGAGCATGGCAATATGCTCGGGCAAATGACTTACCCACACGACCCGATATCAGTGAGGCAAGTAACGAGAGTGCTCGTGTCGATTTACATCGTATTCGTTAGTGGTGAAAACGCTCAGCGGCCTGACGGGCCAGCTCGCGAATACCGTCCCAATCCTCTGCTTCAACCATGGCTTTCGGCGTCAGCCAAGAACCGCCTACACACATAACATTGGGTAGTGAGAGGTAGGTTTCAGCGTTATCAACCGTGATACCGCCGGTTGGGCAAAAACGTGCTTCAGGAATCGGCGCGCCAAAGGCTTTAATGGCTTTGGCACCACCGCTGGACTCAGCCGGGAAAAACTTGAAGCGGCGATAGCCGTATTGCCAGCCTGTCATCAGCTCAGAGATCGTTGATACGCCGGGCAACATCGGCACCGGGCTCTCTACGCCATAGCGATAAAGCGCTTCTGTCGCGCCGGGTGTCACCACAAAATCCGCACCTACCTGCTCAGCTTGGCGGTATTGCGCGGGCGTTAACACGGTACCTACACCGATGCTGGCTCCCGGCAGCGCTTCTTTCATGCGTTTAATTGCTTCCAGCGCGCAGTCGGTACGCAAAGTAATTTCCAACACGCTTAAGCCACCTTCAACCAAGGCGCGACCTAGCGGTACCGCATCTTCAAGACGCTCAACGGTAATCACCGGAATGACCTCGGCCTTTAAGCAGATGCTGTCAAGCTCGGCAGTACGTGTTGAGGGTAGCTGTTTATCGATTGTCATCAGTGAGTCTCCAAGCAGGTGTTACTGGCAAACGTTTATTGGCGAAAGCCCAGGCGTTACGGCGCCCAGTAGATCGCTAACGGGCAAGATAAAAACGCGCGAATGGGCAGCTTACGGACATCATCACCACTCATGGCGTTTGCCAATACGCTGCGCTTATCATCGCCAGTAATATGTAAAATATGGCGATACGCCTGATGTAGGCGACCTGCCGAGAAAGTAATACGCGGCTGCGGCTGACTAGGCGTGCGTACCGCGACAAGCGGCTCATCGGTAGACAGCGCTAAACCTAGTTCAAGGCTGTCGGGGAATAGCGACGCCGTATGGCCATCGCCGCCCATACCCAAGATCACAACGCTGGCGGGCCAAGGCAGAGATGCCGTGCGCTTGGCAACCTCATCAACCCCCTCTTCCGGCGTCGAGGCATCTGAGGTTAGCGCTACGAAGTTGGCGTTCGCAGCCGCTCCTTGAAGGAGGTTTTCGCGCACCAGCTTGGCATTGCTATCGCTACTTTCCTCACCCACCCAGCGTTCGTCGGCCAACGTGATATCAATGCGCTCCCAAGGCAGCGGTTTAGCTGCCAGCGCTTTAAAAAAAGGCACCGGTGTAGAGCCACCCGAGACGACTAGTAGCGCGCGCTCTTGGCGGTTCAAGTCTTCGGCCAATGCCTGGGAGACCGCTTCTGCCAGCTGTTGTGCTAGCGCCTGACGTGCTTCGCTCATATTAATAATCCTCATACCAACTGCGGCCATCTTGGGTAATCATGGCGATGGAGGCGACCGGCCCCCAAGAGCCTGCCGGGTAACGGCGCGGCGGGGTTTCGCGGGCTTTCCAACCATCGATGAGCTGGTCGCACCAACGCCAAGCGTGCTCAACTTCGTCACGGCGCACGAACAGATACTGTTGGCCTTTCATGACTTCCAGTAGTAAGCGCTCATAGGCATCTGGGATACGTGATTTGGGGAACGCGCTGTTAAAGTCCAGGTGCAACGGACCAGGACGCAGGCGCATGCCTTTATCCAAACCGCTGTCTTTGGTGAGCACCTGAAGCGCGATCCCTTCATCTGGCTGCAGGCGAATGATCAGCTTGTTAGACGCAATCCCCCGCTGATCAGGATCAAAAATATAGTGCGGCTGCTGGCGGAAGTGGATCACAATTTGGGACAGTTTTTCAGGCATGCGCTTACCGGTACGCAGGTAGAACGGCACACCCGCCCAGCGCCAATTAGAAACCTCGGTTTTCATTGCCACAAAGGTTTCGGTCTGGCTCTGGGTATTCGCTCCATCTTCTTCCAGGTAGCCCGGTACCGGCTGTCCATCGTTAGTGCCCGCAGTGTATCGTCCACGTACTACATCACGCCCCAGTGCTTCACCGGTAAACGGCTTTAAGGCTTTAAGCACTTTTACTTTCTCATCACGAATCGCGTCAGCATCCAGATTGGAAGGTGGATCCATGGCAATCAAGCATAGCAACTGGAGCAAGTGGTTTTGCACCATATCGCGAAGCTGTCCGGCATCATCGAAGTAACCCCAGCGCCCTTCAATGCCGACCTTTTCTGCGACGGTAATTTCCACATGGGAAATGTGGTTCTGATTCCATTGTGTCCCGAATAGCGGGTTAGCAAAGCGCAGCGCAATCAGGTTCTGTACCGTTTCTTTACCCAAATAGTGGTCAATACGGTAAATACGCGACTCAGGAAAAACGGCCCCAATAGCGTCGTTAACTTCTTCTGATGACACCAAATCGTAGCCGATGGGCTTCTCAACGATGACCCGCGTTTGCTCATCCAGACTGCCACTCGCCTCAAGGTTGCGGCAAATATCACCGTAGATCATTGCGCCAACGGATAAATAAACCACCATGGGGCGATCGGAGCCTTCGCGCCATTCACGTACTTGCTCAAATCCCTCAGCTTTTTTGAAATCCAGCTGACAATAGTCAAGCCGATTTAGAAAACGCTCGAGACTTTCTTTATCCTGCTCATCTTTTTTCAGCCGCTTTTGCAGCGCACCATTTACCAACTGGCGAAACGCAGCGGTGTCATGCGTTTGACGTGCCAGCCCCATAATCCGCGTGCTTTCGGGCATTAAGCCCTCACGGTCAAGGTGATAAAGCGCAGGAAACAGCTTGCGCATTGCAAGATCGCCCAGCGCCCCAAACAGCGCTAAATCAATAGCGTGCTTCTGATCGCCCAGCGGGGAATGTGACTGGCTCATCTCAGCTCCTATTTATAATTAGATGATCTAATGTAGTTATATTACCTAAAATCTATCTGATATCGGGCATTATACGCAACATTACATGTAATTTTACTACAAAAAAATAGTATTGCCTCCCCAATTACGTCTTTTAACGTTATTTACGTCTCTCGTTGAGCAGTGCCATCTCTGATCAGCACCGATGCAGACACCCAACGTTATACCGCTTTATTGTTACCTTTTATTCCACTCTACGCCCCTTGGATACGCCATCGCTACGCCCCCTGAGGATGAGGTGACGTTGCGCGTAATTGGCGACGCTGGCACTGACTAAAGCGCTGCTCATCAATATGCTCGCAGCACTCTACGACAACAACAATGAGGTATTTACATTATGGCTACGTCTCGCCCCATCATGATGCCGCTTCTAACCGCGACGCTGGCTGCCAGTGTCGCCCTTCCCGCCGTTGCGTTTGAGGACGATCGCCTGACTATCTGGATGGGTGATAATAAAGGTCAAGAAGGCATTCGTGAGGTTGCCGAGCAGTTTCGTGAAGAAACAGGCATCGAAGTTGAGGTGGTATTTCCCGATAACCTTACCGACCGCTTTCAGCAGGCGGCGGGAAGTGGCCAAGGGCCAGACATCGTCATCTGGGCTCACGACCGCATGGGTGAGTGGGCACAAAGTGGTTTATTGAAACAAGTCGCCCCAAGTGACAGCTTCCGTGAGGCGTTTTACGACTTCACCTGGGAAGCTGCACTGTGGAATGGTGAAACCTACGGCTACCCGATATCGGTAGAGTCACTGGGCCTCATTTACAACAAAGCCTTGGTAGAAACACCACCAGAAAGCTTTGCCGAACTGATGGAGCTTGACGAAACGCTCACTCAAGACGGCAAAAAGGCCATCCTATTTGATTACAGTGAGCCGTATTACGGCTGGACCCTACTAGCGGCCAACGGCGGCTACCCTTTCAAGCAGACTGACAGCGGCTATGACGTCAGTGATATAGGCGTTAACAACGAAGGTGCCTTACAAGGGGCAGAACTGCTGGTTGAACTGATCGAAAGTAATGTACTACCCCGCGGCACTGATTACAACCTGATGGACACCCGCTTTAACCAGGGCGAAGTGGCTGCCATGATTAGCGGCCCATGGGCATGGCCGAACCTGGAGCGTAGCGGAATTGACTACGGCGTCGCACTACTACCGAAAGTGGGTGATGAACGTGCTAAACCCATGTTTGGCGTGATGACGGCAATGATTAACTCCGCCACACCCAATGATTTTCTCGCCGTGGAGTTTTTAGAAAACTACCTGCTTAGCGAAGCGGGCATGCATACATTCAACAGCGACGGCTCACTGGGAGCGGTTGCTCATATAGATTATCAGGCTGAGCTTGCTGATAACCCTAACATTGCCGCGACGCTTGAAAATGCCGAAGTCGGTATGCCCATGCCAAATATTCCTGAAATGGGTGCTTTCTGGGCAGCCATGGAGCCCGCCCTGCAAAACATCGGCAGTGGACGCCAATCGCCCCAAGAAGCGCTAGATGCCGCTGCGCGGCGTATGCGCCAGTAAGCTTTTTTCTGCCCTTCTGCCCGGTAGCCAATTGCCACCGGGCAGCTCTCAGGATGTCACTATGTATACCACTAACGCCTCTCGCGGTCTTCCCCGCCACCGCTCTCGCCATCTCACCGAACGTTACACCCGCTGGGCACTTCGCTGCATCATTGCCACCTTGGTAATCGCGCTGTTATGGCTGGTAGTCGCCTTTCACCTTAATGGCCAGTGGATGTTCGCGCTGCTCTTTCTAGTACTGGGCGCCTCGCTGGGCGTGGTGTTTACCAAACGCACGTTAATGAGCCACCGGTATATTTTTCCTGCCATGGCGGGGCTGGGCGTATTTGTTATTTTCCCGCTGCTTTACACCATCGGCATTAGCTTTAGTAATTACAGCTCAAGCAACTTGTTATCGGAAGAGCGCGTGCGCGGCCAGCTGATGAGCCAAACCTATCAACAGGAAGGCAATACATTTGACCTTACGCTTTACAAAGCAGGTGAGCTTGTCCGCTTATACCTAGAAAACAGTGAGGCAGACACGCCCCAGCGCTTCGTTTCTTCACCGCTCAACCTAGCCAACCAAGAGACCCGTCAAATAGGTGTTCAGGCAGTAGACGCTTCGCCTGCCCAAGAGCCACTGGAAATGCGCGCTATTATTCAGGCACGTGATTCTCTGCAAGGGCTTAGGCTGCTGACACCTGATGGCGCGGAGCTGCGTATGGCAGGGTTACGCCAGTTTGCTCCTATGGTAGATCGCTATGAAGCACGTGAAGACGGCTCGCTTTATGATCGCCGCGATGACCGCGTTCTTACCCCCGACCCCGCTAGTGGATTTTTTGTCGCTGATAACGGCGAAAGCATCACGCCGGGATGGCCCGTCAATGTAGGATTTACCAACTATACGAAGATATTCACCGATCCCGATATTCGCGGTCCCTTCATGCAGATCTTTGTGTGGACCTTTGTGTTTGCCGCACTGACGGTGGTCTTCACCCTGGCCGTTGGCTTTGTGTTGGCGTCACTGTTGCAGTGGGACCAACTCAAGGGCAAAGCCGTTTATCGCACGCTGTTAATACTGCCTTACGCCGTGCCCGCCTTTATCTCCATCCTGATTTTTAAAGGCATGTTTAATCAGCACTTCGGTGAAGTGAACATGATTCTGGACACGCTGTTTGGTGTTCGACCAGAGTGGTTCACCGACCCGTGGCTTGCGCGCTCCATGCTGCTGATTGTTAATACGTGGTTGGGCTACCCCTATATGTTGCTGCTGTGCATGGGGCTAATCCAGGCAATTCCTCAAGATCTTTACGAAGCCTCAGCGGTAGATGGCGGCGGCCCCATTACCAATCTATTCAAGATTACCCTGCCACTGATTATTAAACCGCTAACACCACTATTAATTGCCGCCTTTGCGTTTAACTTCAATAACTTCGTCCTGATTGCACTATTAACGGGAGGCAACCCTGACATTTTGGGCGCAAGTACCCCAGCAGGTACCACCGATCTATTGGTCAGCTACACCTACCGCATTGCCTTCCAGGATGCCGGACAGAACTTTGGGCTGGCAGCCGCCATCGCAACGCTCATTTTCCTCTTGGTCGCAGGTATGTCACTGCTTAACTTGCGCCTTTCCAAGGTTAAGGTTTAGGAGGTTACTCATGGCCATGGTTCAACCCCGTTCAGTTGGTGCGCGCCGCTTAGGCGCTCACCTTGCACTGATCTGCTTTGTTTCGCTGATCGTCTTCCCACTGCTGCTGGTGATTTCGATTTCATTTCGCGAGGGCAACTTCGCTACCGGCAGCTTGATTCCCGAACGTTTCTCGTTAGAACACTGGTCACTAGCCTTGGGCATACCCTGGGAACGTCCAGACGGCAGTATCGTTCAACCGCCCTTTCCCGTGCTGCTGTGGCTATGGAACTCCATAAAAGTGGCAGTGGTATCTTCAGTACTAATTCTGATGCTGGCCACTACCAGCGCCTACGCCTTTGCACGTATGCGCTTTAAAGGCAAAGAGCCGCTTTTGAAAGGCATGTTGATTTTCCAGATGTTTCCTGCAGTCTTGTCGCTTGTGGCACTGTACGCCCTGTTTGACCGGCTGGGACAGTTTGTTGGCTGGCTGGGCATCAACACCCACGGCGCACTGATCGTGGCATCACTGGGCGCGGTCGCCCTGCATATCTGGACCATTAAAGGCTACTTTGAGTCGATTGATGGCTCGCTGGAAGAAGCTGCCATGGTGGACGGCGCCAGCACTTGGCAGGCGTTCCGCTACATCCTGCTGCCGCTGTCGATTCCCATTTTGATGGTGGTTTTCATTCTGGCTTTCGTCATGAGCATTATGGAATACCCCATGGCCTCAGTACTGCTGGTGGATGAACACAAGCTCACTCTGGCGGTAGGTGCTCAGCAATACCTTGCCGACCACAACCAGCGCTGGGGCAACTTTGCCGCCGCCGCAGTGCTTTCCGGCCTGCCCATTACCGTCGCGTTTTTGATCTGCCAGCGCTGGATTATTGGCGGATTAACCGCGGGGGGCGTCAAAGGCTAGCCTTAATCAATACCCGTTTCCTCGCTTGAGCAGCTTGCTCGTAACCGGCCCTATTATTAAAGCAGACTAAATCTCTACTGCGCGCCCAATAAACTCAATGGGCCCAGTGGGCAAGCCTGTAGGCGAGCCGGTCTCGTCTTCAAGGGTTAGCTCAAATAGCTGATTATCCTCAAGCGGCGGTAACTGGTCTAAACGCAGGCGCAGTGGTTGCCCTGGCTCGACTAGGCCAAGTGAAACCGGCGCCTGCCAATCATCTGCCTTGGTCCAGAACTCCAGCGCTTTTCCTTCGGGCACTTCAAAAGTGCCCAACGGGATCAGCTGAATCTCTTGACGGTTGGCGGCCTGCACGACCCACCCTGCTGATTGAGTTTGCGGCGCTAATAGCACCACTATGTATTCCGGTGTAATTGGTGCGGTGGTGACCTTAGTTAACATCACACCCATCGTCACCGCGGCAGCCAAACCAAGACCAGTAGCAGCACGCCAAAATGGCAGGCTGTGCACCAAGCGGCGAGGCGTTGGCACCGCCCTTGGAACACGCGCTGATCTTTTCGATGCGGCTTGCATGCTGCGCTCTATGCGCGGCCATAAATAATCGGATGGGGTAACAGGATCAACTATCGCAGTGTAGGGGAAAAACTGCTCTTCCCAGGCAGCGACGATGGTTTGTAATTCTGGGTCGTTGACCAAGCGTGCCTCAAAGGCTTCTCGCTCAGCGATGGGTAATGAACCTAATACGTACTCCCCTGCAAGTGCCTGAAGGTCATCGTTTTCGTTTGAACGCGTCATGACATACACTCCCGCAGGCGAAGCAAACTTCGCTTAATCCAGGCTTTGACAGTGCCTAGCGGCGCGCCGGTGTGTGCAGAAATTTCGGCATGACTTAATCCATCCACGTAAGCATGTAGCACACAGTTTCGGCGCTCGGTTTCCAACTGCTGCAAACACTCATCCATCTGCTGGCCAGTCTGCCAGTCAAAGGCCTCTGCCGTCGTCGATAGCGACTGCTGGTAGGTATCATCATCGGCTAGTTCACCAGGGTCGTTAACGTCTACACTGATTTCACGGTCGCGCTGGCGAATAGCATTTAATGATAAGTGGCGGGCAATACTGAATATCCAGGTACGGGCAGAGCCCCGTTCGGGGTCGAAACTATCGGCACGCTGCCAGATATTCAGGCAGGCATCGTGGACAATGTCTTCGGCCATACCGCGGTCTTTCACAATGCGCATAACAACGCCAAGCAGTCTGGCACCCTCTTGACGATAGAGCTGCTGTAACGCCACTTGTTCACCGCGCGCGCAGCGGGCAAGTGTATCGGTATAATCGAAGTCGTTGGCTATCGTAGACCCACCTATATCAGACACATGCTAGCTCCCTGGTGACGCGCCGATACTATCGCCAATCTGACGCTCTCTTGGCTAGCATAGCTGCTAGAGACTCGTGAGACGAGCCTCTAGCCTTACTTAGATGTGTTTCTTGAGAAAAGTATTACTTAGCAAAGATGTTGTTAAAAAACTAAGCCATTAGAGGGCTTAGTTGGCTGTCCAGAAAATATAATCTGCCTGATAAGTCACGACCGCGGTAGCGCCGTCATGACCATCATCGCAGGCCACATCAGGTGCGACACCACCTTGAGTGTTCAGGCGTTGAATATAGCTAACGCCAGCCATTGCACCTTCGCCTTCCGCAGGATTCGCTTCAACGAGTTGCAAAGGAATGTTGCCATCACCATTCGTGGCGATTGCCAGCTGAGTGCCCGTAATCTTGGAGCCATCCAACGCTTCCCAAGTGGCAGGCGGGCCGTAGTAGCTACCTACTTGAGTGCCGTCACTGTCGTTCAGTGCAGCGTGCGGGCTTTTAAATACCCAGCCCATAGCCCCGTCGTCTTTGGCTTCACACATGTAGGTAATCGCACCAACACCTACTGTTTCCAGAGCAACGGCATTGCCCTCGGGCACTTGAACGTCGGCAGGCGTCATGTCGGCCAGCGCAACGTGACTAAAGGATGCAATCAAGGTAGCGGCGAGTGCTGCACGCGTAAGAGGTTGGATAGTCATTTCAGTCTCCTTGGGCTTTGTATCAACCACTGCAAAGTGTGGCTGTATAGGGGATACACACGAGGAGACGTTTTGGATGCACTTTAGTTATAGAAAAAATTAAAAAAACGCCCCAAAAAAATTTGAGGCGCTTTATTGCTATATAAATCAGCTTATTGATTATTGGCTAACGCCGTCTACTTCAACCTGCCGGGGACATGCCTTGCCGTGCTGATCAAATAGGTGGCAGTGCTGGCCCGCTAGCCCTAAATGCACCGTTTGGCCCTCCTCCAGGTGGGTCAAACCGTCTAAGCGCTGGGTTAGCGGAACGTCGATGCCTGCTACCCGCCAATGCGCCAGCGTTTCGTAACCCAGCTTCTCCGCCACCATTAAGGTCGCACTCAACGTGGCTTCTGCCTCCTCGGCTGCCACAAAATCTTCCGCCCGAAGCCCAAGCGTTGCGCTATCCCCTGGCTGAAGATGCTTGCCATTGACCGCCACTGCCAGCGTGTCACCGCTATGTAGACGCACCACCGTTCGCCGCTCGCCTGGATCTACCACCGTCACGGGGAAGGTATTAATGCGCGGCGAGCCGATGAACTCGGCCACTTCAAGGGTTTTAGGGAAGTGATAGAGCGAGAGCGGCGCGCCGACCTGGGCGATACGGCCACGGGAAAGCAGCACAATACGGTCAGCCAGAGTCATCGCTTCCACTTGGTCGTGGGTCACGTAGATCATGGTGGCGTTCAGGCGCTTATGCAGCGCCGCAATCTGCACTCGCATATCCACCCGCAGGGCGGCATCCAGATTAGAGAGCGGCTCATCGAACAGAAACACCGCTGGCTCTTTTACCAAGGTTCGGCCAATAGCGACCCTCTGACGCTGGCCACCGGAAAGGTCTTTGGGCTTGCGCTCAAGCAATTCAGTTAAGTGCAGCATTTCAGCGGCGTGCTGCACGCGGCGATGAATTTCGGCTTTATCAGTACGCGCCAGCTTTAAGCCAAACGCCATATTTTCCGCCACGCTCATATGCGGGTAAAGCGCATAGGATTGGAACACCATACCGATATCGCGCTCCTGGGGCGGAATCTCATTGATCCGCTGACCATCAAGCTGCATATCGCCTTCAGTGATATCTTCCAGGCCGGCAATCATACGCAGCAAGGTGGATTTTCCACAGCCAGAGGGGCCAACGAACACCACAAACTCGCCATCCTCAATCGTTAGGTCGATATCCCGAGAGATTTCCACGCCGCCAAAGGATTTACCGATGCCACTAAGCGTTAAACGTCCCATGGTGCGTTCTCCTCGGTTTGTGAGCAACGGGCAATCGCTACGCCGTATGGCGGCAGCATCAGTTGGCCACCCTGCCACTCGCCGTTTAGCCATGCAGGAGCATTCTGGAGAGATGCTGCGCTCTCAGGAGCCGAGCGAGTGATGGCTTGATCACTAAAGTTTAGCGCAATCAGTAATCGTGTTTGCTGGTAAGTGCGCTCAAGACAGAGCACATCGTCACGCACAGCGTGATAGCGCACGTTCCCTTTCACCAACGCGGGTTGAGTACGGCGGAAGGCTAAAAAATCTCGGTAGGCATTGAGCAATGAACCCATATCGTTATCTTGCTGATCAACAGCGAGGCTAGCATGAGCGCCAGGCACCGGCAGCCATGGCGTGGCGCTGCTAAAGCCCGCGTGATGGGCATCGGCTTGCCAGGGGTGCGGCGTTCGGCAACCGTCTCGGCCTTTATATGCGGGCCAGAAGGTAATACCCGCAGGGTCAACCAACTGTTCAAACGTTAGCTGAGCTTCGGGCAGGCCCAGCTCTTCACCTTGATAAAGGCATACGCTACCACGCTGGGTGAGTAGAAACACCATATAAAGGCGCAGCTTATCCAACTGACCTTCCGCCTGCCAGCGGGTGGCCAGGCGGGTAACATCGTGATTTCCCAGCGCCCAGCAGGGCCAGCCATCACCAATACGCGCTTCCATTTCGGTTAGCGTTTCGTGCAAGTAGCCGGGGTCGGATTTGTCGGTCAACAGGTTGAACGAGTAACACATGTGCAGCCGCTTGCCGCCTTGGGAGTATTCAGCCATCACACTCAAGGCATCATCGTCACCCACCTCGCCCACGCTGGTGGTACCGGGGTACTCATCCAACAGAGTGCGCAGCCGCTCCAGAAACACGAGGTTCTCCGGCTGGGTTTTATCGTATTGGTGGAGCTGGTAGCCGTAGGGGTTGTCGGGGCGAACGCCCAGGAAGCTTTCAGTGATTTCCTGACGCGGTGGATTGTCTTTTAGCTCGCCGTGGGTGCAGAAGTTCACCGCATCCAGCCGGAAGCCATCGACTCCCCGCTCTAGCCAGAAGCGCACTTCTTCAAGCATGGCATCGACCACGGCAGGCTGGCGGAAATTTAAATCCGGTTGGCTAGCAAGAAAATTATGCAGGTAGTACTGGCAACGACGGGTATCCCACTGCCAGGCGCTGCCGCCAAACACGGATTGCCAGTTGGTCGGCGGCGCGCCGTCGGGTTTGGGGTCGGCCCATACGTACCAGTCGGCTTTCGGGTTATCGCGGCTTTGGCGACTCTCCTCGAACCAGGCGTGCTGGTCGGAGGTGTGCGACATGACCTGATCGATGGTGACTTTCAGCCCGCGGGCATGGGCCGCCTCGACCAGCCGGTCGAAGTCTTCCAGACTGCCGAACATTGGATCGACATCGCGGTAGTTGCTGATGTCGTAACCAAAATCCTTCATGGGCGAGGTAAAAAAGGGCGAAAGCCAAATGGCGTCGACGTTCAGTGAGGCAATGTAGTCGAGCTTCTCGATCACTCCTCGCAGGTCGCCAATGCCGTCGCCACGACTATCCATGAAGCTGCGCGGGTAGATTTGATAAATCACCGCGCCGCGCCACCAGTCGGCCCCCTGGCTGCCAACGTAGTGTGAAGTGGAAGGTGTCTGCATCATGGCGAATCCTTATGGTTGTTATCAGCGATAAGGGCATGATGCAGGCTGCGCGGCGGGATCGAATCCTCCCCCGCAGGGAGTACCCGGCGTAGTCGAGAGGAGGAGGCGAAGCGAGGGCGCTGGGCAGCCTGCCCACCGGGTCAATCCCCGTGAATGTGGGCCAGTAGCTGCCCCGCCAGGTGAATGGCCTCCTCCCGGCGCCGAATGTTCTGCTTCTGGTAAAGGCTGCGGATATGGGTTTTGATGGTGGTCTGGGCCACCGAGAGCTGCTCGGCAATCTGCTCGTTGGATAGCCCCGCATGAATCAACCCGAGGATTTGCCATTCACGGCGGGTCAGCGGTGAGGTGCGGATCAGTTCCGGCACATCCGGGCGAGCCACGATATCGGCAATCACCGTCTCGTCGAGGATCAAGCGCCGGGCGCTGCCAAAATCCTTCTGGCGCCCTGCCAGTGCCATCAACCGCTCGGCCCTCGCCTTTTCCAGGGCCCCCAACGAGTCGCTTTCGAGCAGGCCAGCCAGCAGCTCCCCTAACGGCTTGCCCAACCGCAAAAAGCTGCCCACCAGGCCGGTGCGCGACGCCAGGCTCAGGGCCTGCTGTATATGCTCGCGAGCGCGCTCTTTTCTTCCCGCATGCCAGGCAGCTGCGGCCAGGCAGAGCTGGTTACGGTTGGCGTCGGTCACCAGTCCCAAGCGCTGAGTGTGCACCTCAAGGGTCTCTAATAGCGTGCAGGCTTCATCAAAGCGCCCCAGCAGCGTGAGCGCCCGGGCGTGGTTGCGCACATTGCACTGAGAAAAGTGGTTGGTAGCCCCTTCGGTGATGGGGGCCGGCGCTTCCTGTCGCCAGCGCTCTACGGCGTCCATATCATGGGTAGAGTACCACCAGGCCAGCAGTGTGGCGTGGGCATTCGCCACCCAGTCAATATGGTAATCCCCCTCTGCGAGAATTTTGCGCAGCCGCCGAATATGGTCGGCACACTGGGCCTGATCGCCGCGACTCTGGGCAATCTTGGCCAGCTGAATATGGCACTGCAGGGTCCAGCGCTCGCCCTGGCTGTCCAGCACGGCAATGCCCTTGAGCGCCGCCTGCTCGGCTTCGTCCAGCCGATGCCACTCCCACAGCAGCTGACTGCGGATACGATAGAGAAACTCGGCCACCGGCAGATGCTCGAGCTCTGCGCGCTCGAGATGCACGAAGGCGCGCTCCTGAATATCGTAGGCGGCCTGCAAGCGCCCCTGGGCCACCAGCGTTTCCGACTGATGACAAAACGACCAGAGCAGCAGTTGGTGATCGTCACGCTGGCGGGCCTGGCGCTCTACCTCGCGCACCCGCTGCAGCGACTCTTCCAAATAGCCCAGCACAAAGCGCGCCTCGCTCAAGATAGCGGTGGCAGTCAGCCGCGTGGAAGCTAAATAGCGGGCGGGCACGGCTAGCGCTTGCTCGGCCAGCGGTGCGGCGCGCTCGGCGTTGCCTTGATTAATCGCCAACTGAGCGCGCAGCGTCGCGAATTCAGCGCTAAGCAGCTGCCACTCTGGCGCGTGCAACTGCGCTTCAATCCAGCCAATCACGCGTGCGGCAATATCAAACTGAAACTGAGCATGGGAGACCCAGCCATAGAGCAGTGTATGCTCCGGACTGATAGAGAGCCGTGGCTCACCGAGCAGTGCGAAACCCTTGGCCAAAAGTGCATAGGCACCGCTTGCCAGCAAGGCGGGCCCTTGGGTGGTCAGTAGGCTTGCCACGTCATCGGGTGCCTCGGCGAGTATCGCCTGGCGCAGAGCCATTATCGGATCGTTCAAGGCAAGCCATGCCTGGCTTGCGCGCTGGTGGAGTACTCGTTGTGTAGCCAAACTAAGCTCATGACGGCGGTGGCGGAGGTACTCGCCAAACAGCCGTTGAAAGCGGTACCACTGGGCATGAGGGTCGGGGCGTTCAATAAATAGCCCCGCCTGTTCAAACGCTTCCAGGCGTTGGGTCAAGCGCTCGCCTTCCAACAGGCGCGCCATTAGCTCGGGCGAAAAACGCTCTAACACCCCCAACTGAAGCATCAGCTCGCGCTCTTCAGCAGGAAGCGCAGCGGCGAGCAGTTCATCAAACCAAGCGACAAAATCAGGATGCGCACCGCTTAAACGCTCTACCAGCGCATCAAATCCCGCGCGCGTGGTGGTTCGCTCAACCAGCCAGTTAAGCGCCACGATCCAACCACCGCTTCTACGCAACGCGCGTTCAAGGCTTACTCGAGTGGGTGGAAAACTTAGCTGTTCAGCACACAGAGTGAGTGCTTCTTCGCTGTCAAAGGCCAAGTCGTGAAGATCTATCTCTTCAAGTTCCCCCCTCAATCGCAAGCTCGCCAAACCAAGCGCTGGGCGTGAGCGGCTCGCCAGTGTCAAGGTCAACCAGGGTGGCTGATGACGCAGCCAGTGAGCGACGCCAGCCAAAATATCGGGATGGGTCACGTGTTCAAATTCATCTACGACAAAACGACACGGGGAACGTTGCTCGGGTAACTCGCCCAACCAGCGTTCAAGCTGCTCGATGCAGTCAGCATTGTCAGCCATGGACGAAAGCACATAGGTGTCATCGAACAGTTTGTTCAACGCTGCACGCCAGTAGGTTAGAAAGCGTGCTGGCTGATTATCACGCTGATCCAACCGAAGCCAAGCAGTCTCCTGTTCCAGCGCGGGCAACCGTTCGGCCAGCAGTGTGGTTTTGCCATAACCCGAGGGCGCTGCCAGCACTAGCAGGCGGGTACGCTCGTTTAAGGCGAAATGATCATTTAGACGTGGACGGGCCACCACACTAAGCGGCAACGGCGGTGCCTTTAGCTTTTCTTGGAGTAACGACATCAGCGCCTCCCGATATCAGTGCTTTTACATAACAAAAAGCCCGCGACACGTCGCGGGCAATCAGCATTGGAGAAACAGTTTTCACTAGCGAGCAGCGGCTTACGCTTAGAACCTATGCTCAGAACCTATGCTCAGAACCTATGCTCAGAACCTCTGCTTAGAACCATACCTCGGTTTGTACACCAAAGGTAAATTCACCGCCAGTAAATCCATCGCTACCTAGAGAACTTGCACCGTAGCTATTAAGGCTATCATCCCAATCGCTGTAAGTCGTGAATAGACGGATCTCAGGACGCTTCCAGAAACCACCTACTTCCGGCTTGAAAGTCGGTGCGATAGTGAACTTCATATAGTCACCATCAACCGCGTTACGGTCACTGTAACCCTGTGGATCTAAATCCATCCACTGATAGCTAGCTTCGTACTGCATTTCAAAATTCTGATTGATTTCATTCGCCAGACGTACGTTTAGCGTAGCCCAATCATAACTGTCACCATTGGCGAAACGATCTTCACTGGTTTCAGCCAGTATAGACGGTGCAATACGCCACTTCGGTGCAATATAGGTCGTTCCGTATAACGCCAGCCGCGTTGCGGTAGCATCATCCGTCAGGTCGCCGTTACTACCCAACCCTTTAACTTCAGCCCCTAAGCCTTGGCCGTGCAGTACAGCAGCCTTAAAGTTACCCTCGCCCATGCCGAAGAAGCTATCGCCGTGGTAAGCCACCATGGTATGCCAGCCTGTATCAGCCGCAGTTTGGCCCACGCCGATATCACGCTCATCGTTATCCGCAGCAGACATGCCGTTGACCATGACCTGCCAGTTACCGAAGTAATTATTAGAGGTCAATACGAGGTTATCAGTATCGCTATTTTCTCCATCTAAACCGGGATTTTCACGGTTGACGACCGGATAGTCGCTGAAGCTGCGACCATAAACTGAAAAGTTACTCTTCCAGTTATCGGCTAGCTGCATGTCGTAAATACCACCACCGGTACCCGCGAGGAAGACGACATCGCTGTCCAGCCAGTGGATATCGAAGTTATCCCGGTCGAAGCGCTTACCCGCCCAGATGGAGGCATTTTCGAAGGCCCCGGTGAAGCTGGGCAGGTCGCTGAACTCGGCATAGGCCTGACGGACGTTGAGCTGGGACTCATCTCCCGTCCAGTCGTTGCTGGTATTGACACCGTCCGCAATCATCGTGGTGTAGCGCGCTTTTGCACCGTTATCAAACTGCATCCGGTAGTTCAGGATAGCTTCGGCGTAGGTGTCTGTTTCGTTACCCAAACGGCCCACTGCGCCGCCGTTGCCACCTGCTGGCGTCAGGTAAGGGCCACCCGGCGCGCTTTTGCCATCTTCGCCAATTAGCAGTCCAGAGCGGGCATAAACGTTAAACGAGAAACCTTCTTCGCCGCTGGCTTGGCGCTCAACGCGCGCCAGGCGCTCTTCAATCTCCGCGTCGCTCTCTGTAGCCACGCCGGTCGCCTGGGATTGCTCGGCAATTTCGGCACGGCGCTCGGCGTCATCGGCGCGCTGTTCCGCTGCTTCGATGCGGGCTTCCAGCTCGGCAAAGCGCTGCTCCATGGTCATCTGTGCCGAAGCGACACCGCTTATCCCTAAGCTGGCGGTGGCAATAGCAATTGCTAACGGCGTTTTAAATGTCATTTTGTGCATTGTTTTGAATACCCTATTGTTATTGGCAAGCGGCTGTTTATAAGCGCCTGCTCGTAAGCGCTTTTATCTAAATCGATTAAGATCGAATTGATCACACTTCCCTTGCACGGTTCGCCCAGGGGGTAGTGGCTTTGCTGCTAAACGCCACGATGCTTAAGGAAAGGTAGCCAAAACTTAATCGATTAAGTCACTTTTTACCAACGGCTAGTTGCTAATTAGCGACTAATGTCTAAGGAACGATTTTATTTAGCGAAAACTGAATAATGTCGTTAGACAAAAGTCGCTATTGAATTTCCTTGATCAAAGCGGCTAACTGACGCACACAATCTTAATCGATTAAGATAAAGAACCATTGAGCAAACGTTGAATTCGTGAATTAACGCTAATTTAGATGCCACACCATCCACAACAATAAACGTCGAGGTACGCCGTTATGAAAAAGACTTTAATTACTACCGCCATTGCAGTAGCCAGCACGCTGAGTGCAACAAGCCAGGCTCAAGCTGAAGAACTCACCATTTCCTGTGGTGCTGTAGGCGCAGAACTAACGCTGTGCCAGCAAGGTGTCGCCGCCTGGGAGGAAAAAACCGGCCATAGCGTCGATGTGGTTTCAACGCCCAACTCCTCCACCGAGCGCCTTTCGCTCTACCAACAGATCCTTTCGGCTAACTCCAGCGATATCGATGTGATGCAAATTGATGTGGTGTGGCCCGGCCTGCTCGCCAATCACCTACTCGATCTCAAAGAGGTGCTTGGCGATGACCCCGCTGCTGGGCACTTTGACACCATCGTCACCAACAACACCATTGGTGACCGCTTAGTCGCCATGCCGTGGTTCACCGATGCGGGCGTGCTCTACTACCGCGAAGATCTGTTAGAAAAATATGGCCATGAGGCACCGGCCACCTGGCAGGACCTCACCGAGATTGCCCGCGAGATTAAAGACGCCGAACGCGCCGCAGGCAAAGACGGTATGCAGGGCTATGTCTTCCAGGGGCGCGCCTATGAAGGTTTGACCGTTAACGCCCTTGAGTGGGTAGCCAGCTTTGGCGGTGGAAATGTCGTGGAAACCGACGGTGAAATTAGCATTAACAATGAACACGCCGCTGAAGCACTCGACCTAGCTGCATCGTGGATTGGCGATATTTCACCTAACGGTGTGCTCAATTACACCGAAGAGGAAGCGCGCGGCGTATTCCAAAGCGGCGGCGCAGTGTTTATGCGCAATTGGCCCTACGCCTGGGCGCTGGCCCAAAGCGAAGACAGTGACGTTCGCGGCAAAGTAGGTGTTACCCAGCTTCCCGCGGGTGGCGAAAACGGCCAAAGTGCCGCTGGCCTGGGCGGCTGGAACTTGGCGGTATCGCGCTACAGCGAACACCCTGAGCTGGCCGCCGATCTAGTCGCCTTCCTGACCGGTGAAGAGGAGCAAAAGCGTCGCGCCATACAGGCCTCTTACAACCCCACGATCGACGCCCTCTACAAGGATGATGAAGTGCTTGAGGCAGTGCCCTTCTTTGGCACACTTTACGGCACCTTCGTCAATGCGGTCGCCCGCCCCTCCGCCCCCACCGGCGATGCCTATGGCCGGGTGAGTAACGCCTTCTTCAGCACTTCCCATGACGTGCTTTCCGGCACTAAAGATGGCACTCAAGCGGTCGCGGATCTTGAAGACGAATTGGCTCGCCTGAAGCGTCGCAACTGGTAATCCTGGAGCCCTTCCATGTCGACCTCCATCAAGCATGATAACGCGCCCGCCGGGGCGCGTTCTTTCACTACCAAGCCGCGCCGGGGCACCAAAGTTCGCCGTCAGCGGGTTAAAGCCGCTTGGCTCTTTTTAGCCCCCATGCTGATTGCGTTAACCCTGGTCGCTGGCTGGCCACTGGTGCGCACCTTTTTTCTCAGTTTTACCGATGCGTCGCTATCGGATTTAGGCGCGGCCAATCTGATTGGCTTCGAGAATTATCTCGTCTATGACGATGGCCGCTGGTATGGGGTACTGGCCGACTCGGTGTGGTGGCAGTCGGTATGGAACACCGTCTACTTCTCGGTGGTGTCGGTATCGCTGGAAGTGGTTTTCGGGGTCATTGTGGCGCTGATTTTGAACGCCGAGTTCAAGGGGCGCGTAATTGTGCGCGCTGCGGTGCTGATCCCCTGGGCAATCCCAACCATTGTTTCCGCGCAAATGTGGGCATGGATGCTCAACGACCAGTTCGGCATCATCAATCACCTGCTCATGAACGTGGGCATTATCGATGCCCCCATCGCCTGGACGGCGAACGCCGCCTACTCCATGTGGGCGGTGATTATGGTCGATGTGTGGAAAACCATTCCCTTCGTGGCGCTGCTTGTGCTTGCTGCCCTGCAGATGCTGCCCAAGGATTGCTATGAGGCCGCCGAGGTAGACGGCATTCACCCGCTGCGGGTGTTCTTCAAAGTTACCCTACCGTTGATTACCCCGGCGTTAATGGTCGCAGTGATCTTCCGCCTGCTGGATGCACTGCGTGTCTTTGATGTTATCTACGTACTCACCTCCAACTCCACCAGTACCATGTCGATGTCGGTCTATGCTCGCCAACAGCTGGTCGAGTTCCAGGATGTCGGTTACGGCAGCGCCGCTTCTACCCTGCTGTTCTTGATCATTGCCCTGGCTACCGTGGCTTACCTCTACGTTGGGCGTAAACAAATCCAATTGGGAGGCGACTAATGAATACTCGTCAGTTGGCCAAAATAGCCAAGCGCATCGGGTTTTGGGCGCTGATTGTGCTGATTATGGTGTACGCCGTTTTCCCGTTCTACTACGCAGTCATCACCTCGCTAAAACCGTCGAGCGACCTGTTCCGCGTCGAGCTTTGGCCTTCGAACTGGAACTTCGATAACTACATCAGCATTTTTAGCCAAACCAGCTTTCTGCGCGCTATTTTCAACTCCATCGTGGTGGCATTTAGCGTGGTGTTTATTGCTCTGCTACTCGGCATTACCGCCTCTTACGCCCTGGGCCGGGTGCGCTTTCGGGGCCGTTCCACGGTACTACTGGTAATTCTTGGAGTGTCAATGTTTCCCCAGGTAGCGGTGCTTTCCGGGCTTTTTGAGGTGATTCGTGCGCTCAATCTCTACAACAATCCCGCCGGGCTGATTTTAAGCTACACCATCTTCACCCTGCCCTTCACCGTATGGGTATTGACTACCTTTATGAAGCAGTTGCCCATGGAGCTGGAAGAGGCCGCCATCATGGATGGTGCCACGCCCTGGATAGCCATCACGAAAGTGTTTCTGCCGCTGATGTGGCCCGCCATGGCGACCACCGGCCTGCTGGCATTTATCGCGGCTTGGAACGAGTTTCTGTTTGCCCTCACCTTCACGCTGACCGACGCCCAGCGCACGGTACCCGTCGCTATTGCACTGCTGTCAGGCGGTAGTGCCTACGAACTGCCCTGGGGGCCGATTATGGCCGCTTCTGTGGTGGTTACGGTGCCACTGGTCGTATTAGTGATTATCTTCCAGCGCCGCATTGTGTCAGGCCTTACCGCAGGCGCCGTTAAAGGATAAGGAGTTTTTTATGTCAACGATGGATTCTACTATGCAAGACACCACAATTGGGCAAGACAACACACTCTGGTGGCGCGGTGGGGTTATTTACCAGATCTACCCGCGCAGCTTTATGGACAGCCGCGGTGACGGTATTGGCGATCTTAACGGTATTACCGAAAAGCTCGCTTACGTCGCCTCCCTCAATGTAGACGGTATTTGGCTATCACCGTTTTTCACCTCACCGATGCTCGATTTTGGCTACGACATTAGCGATTACTGCGACGTCGACCCCATGTTCGGCACCCTGGAAGACTTTAAAGCGCTACTGGCAAAAGCCCACTCGCTTGGCTTGAAGGTGATGATCGACCAGGTGATTAGCCACACCTCGGATCAACACGTCTGGTTTCAGGAAAGTCGCCAAAACCGCAGCAACCCTAAAGCCGACTGGTTTGTATGGGCCGACCCCAAGCCGGACGGCACGCCACCCAACAACTGGCTATCGATTTTCGGCGGCCCGGCGTGGACGTTTGATTCCCGCCGCCAGCAGTACTATATGCATAACTTCCTGACCAGCCAGCCGGACGTTAACTTCCATAACCCGGAAGCTCGTCAAGCGCAGTTGGATAATATGCGCTTCTGGCTGGATCTAGGCGTGGACGGTTTCCGCTTGGATACGGTTAACTTCTACTTCCACGATGCTGAGCTACGCGACAACCCGCCAGTGCCCAAAGGCGAAGCTAAAACCCTGGGCGCGCCGGATAGCAACCCCTACACTTGGCAGCGCCACACCTACGACCTGAGCCGCCCAGAAAATCTCGATTTCTTGAAAGATCTGCGGGCGCTGATGGACGAGTACCCCGGCACCACGACCGTGGGCGAAATTGGCGACGATAACCCGCTGGAGCGTATGGCCGAGTACACTGCCGGTGGCGACAAGCTGCATATGGCCTACACCTTTGACCTTCTCAACAAGCCCCACTCGGCACGCTATATTCATGAAGTGCTGGAGCGCTTTCAGCGCCTGGCTGGCGACGCTTGGCCCTGCTGGGCGACCTCCAACCATGATGTAGTGCGCAGCACCACCCGCTGGGGTGCTGGAGAAGACCCCACCGCCTACCCTAAAGTGGCGCTGGCTATGCTCTGCTCGCTGCGCGGTAGCGTCTGCCTTTATCAAGGCGAAGAACTGGGCCTGCCGGAAGCCGACGTACCCTTTGAACGCATCCAGGATCCTTACGGTAAAGTGCTCTGGCCGGAATTTAAAGGCCGCGACGGTTGCCGTACGCCGATACCATGGAACGACGGTGAACAAGGTGGCTTTTCCAGCGTAGAGCCTTGGCTCCCCATGGCGGACAAACATCGGGATCTTGCCGTAAGCCGTCAGCAGGATGATGCCAACTCCACCTTGAATGCCCTGCGCAGCATTCTGGCCTTCCGCCGCCAGCATCCAGCACTGTTTGATGGCGACCTAGCGCTAGTTGATGTAGGCGAAGAGCTTTTAGGCTTCACCCGCCAAAAAAGCAACGAGACAATTTTGTGCGTATTTAACCTGACCGGCGATGAGCAACGCACCAAGCTACCACTTAACATCGCCAGCGATTTGGAGATAGCAACGTTTACGACTATGCGGGAAGCTAACGCGCTCACCCTGCCTGCTTACCAAGCCGCTTTTATGCGCGCCACTTAAACCGGCGCCAACTAGAATAGTCAACAATGACAGACGACCCAAAAAAAGCTGGATCGAGGTCGGCGAGGAGTTACCCATGGCAAGTGTCAAGCTTGAAAAGGTCAATAAAACATTTGGCCGCGACCACATTATTAAAGATGTCGACTTATCCATTGGCGATGGTGAGTTCGTTGTTTTTGTTGGGCCTTCTGGCTGCGGCAAATCCACACTATTGCGTTTAATTGCCGGACTCGAGTCAATTACTGATGGTGATCTCATCATCGGCGAAACACTTGTCAACGATCTCCCCCCACGGGAGCGCGGCGTCGGCATGGTGTTTCAGTCATACGCGCTATACCCTCATATGACTGTTTACGACAACATGGCATTTGGCCTAAAGCTTGCCAAAACCGCCAAAGAAACGGTGCATGAGCGGGTGATGAGCACCGCAAAAATTCTTCAGCTTGAAGAGCTGCTACACCGTAAACCCAAAGCCCTTTCGGGTGGCCAGCGCCAGCGGGTAGCCATGGGCCGAGCGATGGCGCGGGAGCCACGCATTCTGCTCTTCGATGAGCCGCTCTCCAACCTGGATGCCTCACTAAGAGTTCAGATGCGAAATGAGATCGCAAGGCTGCATAACCGCCTTGGCTCAACCATGATTTATGTTACCCACGACCAGGTAGAAGCCATGACCTTGGCGGATAAAATCGTGGTACTCAACCGTGGCAATGTGGAGCAGGTAGGCAGCCCTCACGAACTTTATCAACGGCCAGCAACTAAGTTTGTAGCTGGTTTTATTGGCTCACCAACGATGAATTTTATGCCCGCTGAGCTGATCAGCGGAGGAGCCGATGGCTGCCGAGTGAAAGCTGCAGGGCTGAGTGAAGTCCCCCTTCCCCAGGCCGCGCATGACTACACCAAAGGCACGTCACTAACGCTAGGTGTGCGACCCGAGCATCTGCGCTTGGAAGCACCAACGGCCGATAATTGTTTTGATATCGTTAACGTTGAATATCTTGGAAACGAGGTCTACGTTTACCTGGATCCCAAAGAGGGTGATACGCTGCTGATTCATCGCAGTGAAGCACCCAGCCAGTGGAAAGAGGGCCAGCAGGTTTCGCTTGTACCCAACACCGAGCATGTTCATCTGTTTGATGACAGCGGTACAGCGCTTAAACTTGCCCAAACCCGCTCAGCCGCTTAACAAGCTGCGTTATACATTACAGCGTGACGAATACGGCCTTGGATGAATGATCCGCACCTTTCTTTATATAAGAGGGTAGTCGAAATACCACCAAGGCCGTTATTCTTGTGCGCAACCACCTAATAATTAGCCTGCGTTGTAGTTGTAATTGCAGTTGTAATTTGTAATACGACGTGACGCACTTAACTTGCTTAGGAAGCACCGTGATTGCTCCTCGCCGAATGACACTAAAGGACCTGGCGTTTGAACTTGGCGTTTCCACTGCGACGGTTTCCAACGCCTTTAACCGCCCCGACCAACTCTCCCCCCTGTTAAGAGAGCGGATCCTAAATGAAGCTAAGCGACTGGGTTATAACGGCCCAGACGCCAAAGCCCGGAGCCTGCGTACCGGGCGCTCTAGCATTGTGGCGGTAATTTTGGCGGAAAGCCTGACCTACAGCCTGAACGACGCCGTGGCCAGTGAGTTTCTTTCCGGCGTTGCAGAGGTGCTTGATGCCCACGGCCACACCATGCTACTGCTAGCAGGCCGAGGACATGCCTCTCAGCCCCCTGGCTCAGCCAATATCGCCGATGGCTTTATTGTCTACGGCCTAATGCCCAATAATCAGTTGCTCAGTGAACTGCCCGCTCAGCATCCGCTGGTTTCAGTAGACTTTGATATCGACGGCTGCCCTACGGTGCATATTGATGACCGTGACGCCAGTTATCAGATAGCTCAACATGCTCTTATCCAGCGTCCAAAAAGGCCTGCTATCGTCAACCTGAGGCTAACCAAAGAACACTGCAATGGTCGCGTGACCCCTGAGCACACTCTGCTACCGGATAGCAGTACCATCAGTCGAGCGCGTTTAGCAGGTTTTCACGCCGCATTAACAGAACACGGCTTTGATACAGAGCAGATACCGCTCTGGAACATTGAAGAAAACGTGTTTGATGTGTGCTCACCGGTAATCACCGAAATATTAGATGTACCCGCACATCAGCGGCCAGATTTACTGCTATGCATGTCGGATCGTATTGCGCTTACCGCGCTCACGCTGGCAGAGCAACGCAACATACGAGTGCCGGAAGAGCTAAGAATTACCGGGTTTGATGGCATTGCGGAAGGGCAATACCGGGCGCCACGTTTGACCACAGTGCGCCAGGATAGCGCAGGTAAAGGCAGAGTAGCTGCACAGATGATTCTGGGGCGTTTACCAAAAACCCCGCAACTGCTCAAAACCGAGTTACTACTCGGTGGTACTTGCCCTTGAGGAAATCTTGCCCTTGAGGGAATGAAGTTGAGCCTAACAGGAAATCGTGCCTGAAAAGCAGCGGCGCTCGCTGGCTTTTCAGGCACATCTGAAGCCTGGTACGTTACTTAGCAGTCGCCTGCATCGCCAGCGTAGTATCCAACATACGGTTGGAGAAGCCCCACTCGTTGTCGTACCACGCCATGATTTTTACCAACCGTCCATTTACACGGGTGTGATTGGCATCAAAGGTCGATGAATTAGCATCGTGATTGAAGTCGATAGAGACCAGTGGCTCAGCGTTAACTGCAAGCACCGGTGAGTTCGCTGCCGCCTTCTCGATGATGGCGTTAATCTCTTCTTTGCTGGTCTCACGGCTTGCGGTAAAGGTCAGATCCACCAGAGAGACGTTGATAACCGGCACACGCACCGCTAAACCATCAAACTTACCCGCCAGCTCCGGCAATACCAAGCCAACCGCCGCTGCAGCACCCGTTTTGGTCGGGATCATCGAGTGCGTCGCGCTGCGGGCACGGTAAGGGTCTGAGTGGTAGACATCCGACAGATTCTGGTCATTGGTATAGGCATGAATAGTCGTCATTAGCCCGTTTTCAATACCGACCGCGTCGTTTAACGCTTTTGCCACCGGTGCCAAACAGTTCGTGGTGCAAGACGCGTTAGAAACAACTGTATGCTCTGCGGTCAGTACGTCTTCGTTTACCCCATACACAACGGTTGCATCCGCATCAGGGCTGGGTGCAGAAATAAGCACACGTTTCGCCCCTGCTTCAATGTGCTTGGCAGCCGCCTCACGCTTCGTGAACAGCCCCGTACACTCCATGACCAAATCGATGTTCATTAATGCCCAGGGAAGCTGCGCCGGGTCACGTTCCGATGAAATCGCAATACGATCACCATCAACCGTGATGCTCTCCGCATCGTGCTCTACCTTAAAGGGAAAGTGACCATGCACAGTGTCGTGGCGCAGCAAGTGTGAGTTCAGTGAAGGGTCGCCCAGATCGTTAATCGCAACTACCTGAACACGATCACGGTAACCATTTTCATACAGTGCACGCAGCACATTGCGGCCAATTCGACCAAATCCGTTAATAGCTACTCTTATTGTCATGGCGGCACCTCAATTAGGCAGTGAGCTTAGATGGCGTTTTGAGAAAAAATTACTAAAAGTACGTATTTAATACCCTTAATGGCTTTCCCGAGCTGTAAAAAACACTCCAAATGATTAACAGCCACCCAATATGTAGTAAAATTACTATATAAAGACTATCGTAGTCCAATACTAAATCGCTGCCAATCGATGGCGCGGCCTTACGCGAAAACGCTTTCTACAGGAGCAACAGCCATGACGACCTCAACACTCCCCACCCCTCTTCGTCGCACAAAAATTGTCGCGACACTTGGACCCGCCAGCGACCGCCCTGGGGTGTTGGAAGCCATGTTGAAAGCGGGTGTTGATGTGGTACGGCTAAATTTCTCCCATGGCGCAGCAGATGACCATCGCCGACGCCTTAACGATGTCCGTGAGATCGCCCAGCGCCTTAACCGCAGCGTGGCCGCGCTGGGTGACCTGCAAGGCCCAAAAATTCGTATTGCACGCTTTGCCGAAGGCTCCGTTCATCTGAAAGTTGGCCAAGACTTCGTGCTAGACATGGATCTAGATGCCAACAGCGGAAACGCCGAGCGCGTCGGCAGTACTCGATGTCACCTCAATTATTGGGCAAGAAGTTCACACTCGAGTTCACGTAGGTGGCAAGCTTTCGAACAACAAGGGCATCAACAAGCAGGGAGGCGGCCTGTCTGCCCCAGCGCTAACGGAAAAAGACAAACAAGACTTAAAGACCGCAATTGAAATTGGTGTTGATTACCTCGCGGTATCCTTTCCCCGTAGCGCAGCGGATATGCAGGAAGCCCGTGCGCTGCTCGGCGAAGCTGGTAAAGAGATTGGCCTAGTCGCCAAGATAGAACGCGCCGAGGCAGTGGCCAACGATGAAACCCTGGATGCCATTATTGAAGCCTCGGAAGCGGTAATGGTAGCCCGCGGTGACC
>NZ_JBQSXL010000035.1:0-29003 GCF_052378165.1 Halomonas sp. AOP30-A1-24 | reverse complement strand
AAATACCCCTACTATAGTCCTCAACATTTTCACCTTCATTCACAAGACACGGAGATAATCTGGATGTCCTTGATCAACACTGAAGTAAAACCGTTTAAAGCTACCGCCTATCTAGATGGCGAATTTATCGATGTCACCGAAGCTGACCTGAAGGGAAAATGGTCCATCTTCTTCTTCTACCCGGCTGACTTTACGTTTGTTTGCCCAACGGAGCTTGGCGACCTGGCCGACAACTACGAAGCCTTCAAAAAGCTGGGCGTTGAAATTTACAGCGTTTCAACCGATACCCACTTCACCCATAAAGCATGGCACGATAGCTCCGAAACGATCGGCAAGCTTCAGTACCCAATGCTGGCCGATCCCACGCTGCAAATCTCGCGTAACTTTGAAGTCCTGATTGAAGAAGCAGGCCTTGCAGAACGCGGCACGTTTGTTATCGATCCCGACGGTAAAGTTCAGATCGTTGAAATCAATGCGGGCAACATCGGCCGTAATGCCGAAGAGCTACTGCGCAAAGTTAAAGCTGCCCAGTATGTTCGTGAAAACCCCAACGAAGTATGCCCGGCCAAATGGAAAGAAGGCGAAGAAACACTCGCGCCCTCTTTAGACCTCGTTGGCAAAATCTAAACGGCGAGTGCTGCCATCTTCGTTATCTTAACCGCTCTTGAAGCGCCGCTTACGATAACGGCTTAACCAGATGGCAGCCTAACACCCGGGCTTTTTTCACCCGGGTGTTCTCTTTACATCGCGCTATTTGTTCTCCCTTTTATACCGATCTTCGCTGTGATTATCACAAGCGCGGGCTAAATGTGGCTAAGGGTTGAGAACACCTTTTACAGATTACGAGGAATTCACTGTCATGTTGGACGCTAATTTAAAAAATCAGTTGAAAGCTTACTTGGAAAAAGTGACTCAACCGTTCGAGATCGTTGCGTCCCTTGATGACGGTGACAAGTCACGTGAACTTCACGGCTTGCTGGAAGATATCAACGGGCTGAGTGACATGATCACCCTGAAAACGGATGGTCAGGATAGCCGCACACCCTCTTTTGCGATCAACCGCACAGGTGAAGAGACGGGTGTTGTATTTGCCGGTATCCCCATGGGCCACGAGTTTACATCGCTGGTTCTGGCACTGCTGCAAGTAGGCGGACACCCACCGAAAACCTCTGACGAGGTGCTTAACCAGATTAAAGCGCTCGAAAGCGACATGCTCTTTGAGACCTACTACTCGCTGTCCTGCCAGAACTGCCCCGATGTGGTTCAGGCGTTAAACCTGATGGCGATCTTTAATCCCAACGTCCGCCATGTGGCGATTGATGGGGCGCTCTTCCAGGACGAAGTTGAAGAGCGTGAAATTATGTCAGTGCCCAGCATTTATCTAAACGGTAAGCCGTTCGATCAGGGCCGCATGACCCTTGAGCAAATTCTGGCCAAAGTGGACACGGGCGCCGCCGACCGCGAAGCCAAAAAGCTAAGCACCAAAGCCGCATTCGATACGCTGGTGATCGGCGGTGGCCCCGCGGGTGCTGCGGCTGCCATTTATTCTGCACGCAAAGGCATTAGTACCGGTGTTGCGGCTGAGCGTTTTGGTGGCCAGGTAGCGGATACCATGAGTATCGAAAACTTTATTTCGGTCACTCATACAGAAGGTCCCAAGCTTGTTAGCGCGCTTGAAGAGCACGTCAAGGATTACGACGTTGATGTAATAAACTTGCAAACGGCAACTACCTTTAAAGCCGCTGAGGCCGAAGGTGGCTTGCACGAAGTGACCTTTGAGTCAGGTGCAAAACTCAAGAGCAAAACACTGGTTCTGGCGACCGGCGCCCGTTGGCGCGAAATGAATGTCCCCGGCGAGCAGCAATACCGCAACAAAGGCGTTGCTTACTGCCCGCACTGCGACGGCCCACTATTTAAAGGCAAGCGCGTCGCGGTTATTGGCGGCGGCAACTCTGGCGTTGAAGCTGCCATTGATCTGGCGGGCATCGTTGCTCACGTCACCCTTTTCGAATTTATGGGTGAAATGCGAGCTGATGCGGTACTGCAGAAAAAACTTAAGAGCCTGCCCAACGTGGACATTATCTTAAATGCTCAAACCACCGAAGTAACCGGTGACGGCAGCCGCGTTAATGGCCTGACCTACAAAGACCGCAACACCGATGAGACTAAAAACATCGCGCTGGAAGGCATCTTTGTCCAGATTGGCCTGGTGCCAAATACCGAGTGGCTGAAAGGCTCGCCCATCGAAATGACGCCGCGCGGGGAGATCATCGTCGACTCTCACGGCATGACCTCGGTACCCGGCGTATTTGCCGCGGGTGATGTTACCACGGTGCCTTACAAGCAGATTATTATTGCCATGGGCGAAGGCGCAAAAGCCTCACTTGGCGCGTTTGATTACCTGATCCGTAACTAATCGCCAAGCACCAACACCAAAAAGCGGGTAGTGGTTTTCCACTACCCGCCTCCCCTATCCCTTTGACGTATAAGACCGTGACGTCATAACCGCTGCCCTACGTAATATTATTCGGCCAAGGCTTGCCGATACCGAAGGCTCTAAGAAAATCCGGCTCTCTCCCCTGGAGGCCGGATTTCTTTGTCTTTAACCCACCGGCCAGCAGCCACCAACCAGATAGTCTAGTCGCAGCAACTCATCAAAAAAAGGGATTCTGAGCAGGACAACGCTTGCAGATGAACCAACTAATGCCTCTTCTACGAAACATCGCTCTGTTTAGGTATCACACTGCACACAGTGCACGCCGGATCACGCGGTACGTTGAAGTGGCGCCACTGGCCTCGTAGGCCATCAAAGGTTGCAAGCCCTTGGTGGGTTTGCCCGGCGCCGCTTAGCAATTTGAACGCCTCAACAGCTTGAAAACATCCGATTAACCCCACCAACGGCGCCATCACACCACTTTCTGCGCAGCCAAGTGCTTCATCGCCCATATCGTCCGGTGGGTAAAGGCAAGCATAGCAGGGGCAGTTTGGGTCACGGGGGCTAAACACCGCAAGCTGACCAGAAAAGCGAATGGCAGCGCCTGACACCAACGGAACACCTACTTTTTGCGTGGCAGCATTGATGGCATAGCGGCTGGAAAAACGATCCGTACAATCCAGCACCACATCGGCAGCAGCAACGAGCTGCTCCAGGGCTTCACCCTCCGCATGAGTTTCAAGTGCTGTAATACGGCAATCCGGGTTTAGCGCCTGCATACTGGCCTTGGCAGAAGCCGCCTTGTTCTGCCCAATGCTTGCCTGCTGATGAGCAATTTGACGCTGAAGGTTAGACAACTCGACATGATCAGCATCTACAATCGTTATCTGCCCGACACCCGCAGCGGCCAGGTAAAGAGCCGCCGGCGAGCCCAACCCTCCCGCACCGATGATCAGAGCATGGGCACTACGCAAGCGCTCTTGCCCTTCAATATCCACTTCAGGCAGCATAATGTGGCGGCTGTAGCGCAGCAGTGTCTGATCATCCATCATCGACTTATTTGTCCTCAAAGTGCTCAACGTCGGGTACATGCAGACTAAAGCTTTCTTTCACCTCTTCCATCACCACGTAACTTTTAGACTCTTTGACGCCGGGGAGCGTAAGCACCACGTCTCCTAATAGCTGACGGTAGGCGGCCATTTCTGGAATGCGGCATTTCAAGATGTAATCAAACTGACCAGAGACCAGATGGCACTCCTGGATTTGCGGCAGCTTTTCAACGGCTCGACGAAATTCATCAAATACGGCTGGCGATTGAGTTTCCAGGCTAATTTCAACAAAGACCAGTAAATTGGCTTTGAGTGCCTGGGGGTCAAGAATCGCCTGGTAGCCACGAATAATGCCCGCGCGCTCCAGGCGCTTGACACGCTCCAAACAAGGAGTTGTGGATAAACCAACCTCTGATGCCAAATCAACATAGGAAATACGTGCATTTTCCTGCAGGCAGCGCAGAATTTTAAGGTCGATACGGTCTAGCGTTCTATTTTTAGGTTTCATAGCAGGATCCACTACAGATAAGCCAGACGAGCTAGTAGCGCCCAAGGGTAATACGCTCATGCCCACCGAGGTCGCAAACACTTTCAACGTTTTGATAACCCGCATCCACCAGCGCTGCGCGCACTGAGGCTGCCTGACGATAGCCATGCTCTAGCAACAGCCATCCTGAGGCTGTTAAGTAGCGCCGCGCCGTGGCCACTAAATGTATCAAATCGGCCAGCCCATCGCCCCCTGCCACCAGCGCACTCAGCGGCTCAAAGCGCACATCCCCTTGGTGCAAATGCGGATCGTCAGCGGCAATATACGGCGGATTACTCACAATAAGATCAAACTGCTCTATGGGTGCCGCATCCTGCTCAAAGGCAGCAAACCAATTGCTTTGCATGAACGCTACGTTATCGATCCCTAACGCGGCTGCGTTTCGCTGTGCCAAAGAAACCGCTTCTGAGCGAAGGTCGACACCAACCACCTGCCAACCAGGCTGCTCACTGGCAAAGGCCAGTGCAATGGCTCCGGTGCCCGTACCTAAATCCAGCAAGCGGCCGGCGGGAGAGGCAACGTGGTTGAGCGCTGTTTCTACCAGCGTTTCGGTATCCGGCCGCGGTATTAGCGTCTCTTTTGAAGTGACCAACCGCAACCCCCAAAACTCTCGCTCACCGGTCAGGTAGGCCACTGGCTGCCCCTGAACACGCGCCGCCACCAGTGCATCAAAGCGCGCATGCTCCCACCCGGAACAATCACGGTCGCCCCAGGTATACAGCCATGTGCGGTCCCGTTGAATTACGTGGGCAAGCAGGACGTCGGCATCCAGGCGCGGCGAGGCTGAGCCGGCGGCCTTTAAGCGCTCTGCTGCGGCCTGTAAAAGCGCATCAAACGTCATTACGTGTCCTGAAGCGCCGATAGCTGCTCGGCTTGATACTCGTGGATCAAGGGCTCAATGACCTCATCCAATTGCTCGCCGCTCACCACTTCATTGAGCTTATAAAGCGTCAGGTTGATACGATGATCGGTAATTCGACCTTGAGGGAAGTTGTAGGTACGGATACGTTCGCTACGATCACCAGAGCCTACCAGCGAGCGACGGGCATCCGCCTGCTCCTGACGTTGGCTATCGACCGCATTACGCTTCAATTTCGCGGCAAGCAGCGACATCGCCTTGGCCCGATTTTTATGCTGACTACGCTCTTCCTGGCACTCAACCACTACGCCTGTCGGTATGTGGGTAATACGAATCGCTGAGTCGGTGGTGTTAACGTGCTGGCCACCTGCTCCACTTGAACGGTAGGTATCGACGCGTAAATCCGATGAATTAATATCGATATCGCCAACATCATCAACTTCAGGCATCACCGCCACGGTACATGCCGACGTATGAATACGCCCTTGAGATTCAGTAGCAGGAACGCGTTGCACCCGGTGAGCACCCGACTCAAATTTCAAACGCGCATAGACGCTATCCCCCTTAACGCGGGAAATAATCTCTTTATAGCCACCCTGCTCGCCATGGTTGGTACTCACTACTTCGACGCGCCAGCCACGTTTTTCCGCATAGCGTGAGTACATACGAAACAGATCACCTGCAAAAATCGCGGCTTCATCACCACCGGTACCGGCGCGTACTTCCAAAAACACGCCTCGGCCATCATCGGGGTCTTTAGGTACCAGCAAACGCTTTAGCTCAGTATCCAGTAGGTCTAGCTGCTCGCGCCCTTCACTGACTTCCATCTCGGCAAGCTCACGCATATCAGGATCATCGTCCCGACTAAGCTGCTGGGCTGCCTCAATATCGTTTTCAACGCTGCGATAGCGCTGCCAAGCCGCTACCAGCTCATCCAGCTCGGCGTACTCACGTGAATAGTCGCGAAAGCGCTGCTGATTATTAATGACCTCAGGGTCAGACAGCAGCATCGCCAGCTCTTCAAAACGTTCGGTAAAGCTATCGAGGCGTTGGCGCAAGGTATCTTTCATGCGGGCGTATCATCCTTCTGGCGGTTAGCCGTGGGCGCGGGCTTTTCAAAGGCGGGTTTAACAGGCAATAGTAAGCGTGGCGCGGCCTCCAGCAAGTCATGCTGCTCTTGCGAGGCGGCATCGCGTATTGCTTGCGTGGGCTGGTGCATTAAGCGATTAGCCAGTTGGTGAGCCAGCCGTTCAATCACTTTGGTTGGGTCTTCACCGCGCGCCAAGCGCTCCAACGCCTGATCGCGCGATTGATCGCGCAGGGTTTCGGCGTGCTGACGGTAATCACGAATCAACTCGCCACCGTTACGAATACGTTTTTCATGCTGCCAACTACTGACACCGTGTTCAATCAGTGACTCGGCCTGGTCAGCAGCCACTTGGCGATAGCGACGATTCTCTTCGATCACCTCTTCCAGATCATCGACCGTATAAAGGAATACATCGGCAAGCTCGCCTACTTCGGATTCAATATCCCGCGGCACGGCGATATCCACCATAAAAACCGGGCGGTGGCGACGCTTTTTAAGTGCGCTTTCAACCATCCCCTTACCTAAAATCGGCAGGGGGGATGCGGTGGAAGAAATAACGATATCGGCTTCTTCCAGCGCGGCCGGAATTTCAGGCAGCGTAATCGCCTTACCGCCCAATCGCGAGGAGACAAGCTCAGCACGCTCACGTGTGCGGTTAGCCACGGTTAATTGACGTACACCGGCTTCATGTAGATGACGCGCGACCAGCTCGATGGTTTCACCCGCACCGATTAACAACGCCCGCGAGCGACTAAAATCATCAAAGATTCGGCTTGCCATGCTCACCGCAGCATAGGCCACCGAAACCGGATTTTTGCCAATTCCGGTTTCGGTACGTACCTGCTTGGCAATTGCAAAGGTATGTTGAAAAAGACGCTCAAGCTCGCCGCCTAACCCCTGCATTTGGCGCGCCTGTTGGTAGGCATCTTTCAATTGCCCAAGTATTTGTGGCTCACCCAAGACCATGGAATCCAGACCAACGGCCACACGCATTAAATGGCGCGCAGCGTCATTGTCTAAATAGTGGTACGCGCAGCGGGTCAGTTCCTCAACACTCAAGTTATGAAAACGCCCTAGCCACTCAAGCACGGCTTGCTCGCCAGCAGCGTCCGTTACGCAATATAGTTCAGTACGGTTGCAGGTGGAGAGCACCGCCGCTTCGCTAATATGTGACAGACCACGCAGTTGCTCCAGCGCGTGTTCTAACTGCGTCGGAGTAAAGGCTACCTGCTCGCGTACGGCCACACTGGCAGTACGGTGATTGATTCCCAAGGCAAGAAGCGTCATACGGTATGCGTCTTCGCTAGTGGTTCGGTCATCACGTTGCTATCGGTCTTGAAGTCTCAATGGTTTACGTCTTACGCTTAATTAGCGCAAGTCTGGGCAACGGCTGATCATTACTCAATTGCGCTTATCTGCCAGCCTTTCAAGGCCGACTATTCTATCACAGCAGACTAACATCTGGCGTACATCACTTTGCCGCAGCCAGCCAAGCCGCTATGCTGAACGCTCGGCCACTAAAATGAGAGACGCATGCCCCTTCGCTCACTACAATTGGGTTCATCCCTACTGCCCTTGGCCGCCACCGTGGTATTCCTGAGCGGCTGCCAGTCAGCACCCTCTTATAAAGGCGGCTTGCCAGACCTGATAGCTTCTGACCCCATGCAGTCGGCCCCACCTATTACCCGAGGTCTGGACGCCGATGGTCTACGTACGCTGCTTACGGCGGAATTAGCGGGCCAACGTGGCGATTACCGCTCTGCCAGCCAAGGTTACCTGGAGGCATCGCAACGCTATAGCGTTGCGGCGCTGGCTGAACGCGCCACTTTTGCGGCTCGGTTTGGTGACGATGTAGCGTTAATGGAGGCATCCGCACTGCGTTGGCGTGAACTGGCCCCCTCGGCAGAATCACCCAACCAGCTACTGGCCGCGATCTCTTTACAGCGCGGTGACTGGCTGGACAGCCTTGAACAGCGGCTAGCGATCACTCAAGCAGGCGGCAATGGCGAGCTTGCGGCCTTCGTCGACATCGCTATCACGGAGGGGAGCGCACCACTCAACTTACTGGCCCAATCGATGCGCGCCCACTTGGCTCAGCCCAGTGCAGAGCAGCTTGAGCATCATAGCGATGCTTTACTTGCCACTGCGCTACTTGAATCAGCACTTGGCAATACCCGCCAAGCGCAAGCGTATCTGGACGACGTTGCAAAGCAAGCGCCAGAATCGGCGATGCTTTGGCTTGCCCAAGCACAACTGGCGCTCGAAGCTGGCGATCTACACACAGCCAGGCGAGCCGCGCAACACGGCGCCAGCATTGCCCCCGATGACGTACGGTTTACGCTGCTGCTGGCTCAAGCCGAAATTCGTTTGAATAATATTGCCGCCGCAGAAGTCCAAACGGATGCGCTACTGGAAAGCCATGGCGGTAACCAGCGCTTACGCTTGGCCCTAACGCAACTCTACCTTGAGGAAGGCCATAGCGAGCCTGCTTACCGCCTGCTGCAGCCACTCACAAGTCAGGACAATGTTCCCGACCTTGCCTACTACCTGCTGGGCGCTATTACGCAGTCCCAAGGCGATACCGATAACGCACTGCTTTACTACCGCCAGGTAGGCGAGGGAGACGAGTTTTTACCCGCCCGTGCGGCAGCCGCTCGCATGTTGATTGACGATGACCGTGTAATGGATGCGCGGGCTTTTTTACGCATTGAGCGAATGCGCTATGAAAATTACTTTGACGACCTGGTCGCCCTTGAAGTGCAGCTGCTGGACGAACTGAACGCGCCCGATGAAGCATTAGCGTTACTTGACCGCGAATTGGCGCGCACACCGGATGACGTTAACCTGCTTTATTTACGCGCCATGCGCTCTTGGCAGAGTGGCAATTTCCCAGGCATGGAGCAAGATTTACGTCAGCTTTTGCGTGTTGAACCCAACAACGCAAATGCCTTAAATGCACTGGGCTATACCTTGGCAGACCTTAACCTGCCAGGGCGCATGGAAGAAGCCCGCGAGCTGATTGAGCGCGCCTACGAAGAAGACCCCAGCAACCCGGCGATACTTGATAGCATGGGCTGGGTATATTTCCGGCTGGGCCAAAATGAAGAAGCGCTTGTCTGGCTTGAAAGTGCCTATAACCAGATGCCCGACCAGGAAGTGGCCGCTCATTTGGCCGAAGTCTTACATGCCCTTGGTCGTAGCGATGAGGCTCGCATGTTAATCCAACGGGTGCTTGATAACACAACGCACCACCCCCAGGTTGACGAGTTACTTGAACGTCACCCTGAACTCACCCCGTCAGGTGCTCCCTAACGGAGCTGGCGCCTCTATTTATGCTTGATACGCCATTAAGACGCTGTCATTACCCTTTCAACACATTGACATGGAGCCTGTTATGTTGAACACACTGCCCACTTTTATGCGCTTTACCAGCACCGCTCGCGCCCCTCGCCTCTTGCTTGCCAGCATAGCGTTACTGCTGCTTGCCGGGTGCGCGACGCAAGGCCCGATGGAAGAAGGTGGCCGCCAAGCAGGTCAATGGGAACGCCAGCAAGCGGATGTTGAAGCCTTTGATTCCTGGACGCTGATCGGCAAGGCAGGCCTTCGCACACCACAAGAGAATCAGAGCGCCAACCTGGACTGGAGCCAACACCCCCACTATTTCCGCATGCTGATCAGCGGGCCGTTTGGTGGGGGCCGCAGCGTACTTGAAGGTCGTGAAGGCCGCTTCTCGCTAACCACGGGTGATGGCCGCTTTGAAGCAGAAACACCGGAAGCACTGATGGAAGAGCAGTTAGGCTGGTCACTTCCGGTTAGCGCCATGCCTGACTGGGTGCGCGGCCTGCCCGGTGAACATGCAAGCTATCAATTGGAAACCGACGAGCTGGGCTTTCCGCAGCACATGCAGCAGGATGGCTGGGAAATTGATTACCGCGACTGGGAAGAGGTTGAAGGCATGTGGCTACCTCGCCGCCTGGTGATGAACTATGACGATGTACGCATCACCCTGGTCGTTAACCAGTGGCGCTCTCAATAACGGTGTATGCGCCCGTTGAGTTGTCGCGCC
This sequence comes from Halomonas sp. AOP30-A1-24, assembly GCF_052378165.1. Taxonomy (NCBI): domain Bacteria; kingdom Pseudomonadati; phylum Pseudomonadota; class Gammaproteobacteria; order Oceanospirillales; family Halomonadaceae; genus Halomonas; species Halomonas sp. AOP30-A1-24. Next base: position 18,958 of record NZ_JBQSXL010000035.1, on the reverse strand, counting down.
TAATTCAAGTCACGTGAGAGCGTTAATGCCTGCTTCTTTAACACTACCCGCACCTGCGAAGCTCAATCGCATGCTGCACATTGTAGGCCGTCGCGACGACGGCTACCACGAATTGCAAACCCTGTTTCAAATCGTTGACATCAGTGATCAGCTCACACTCACCCTGCGCGAAGACAGCGATATCACGCTCGCCACTCCGATAAACGGTGTGGCTCACGATGACAACTTGATGGTTCGCGCAGCCCGCCTGCTTCAGCGCTCAGCAGGCACGTCACCAAAAGCCATGCCAGGGGCTACGCTAACCATTGAGAAGAAGCTTCCCATGGGAGGCGGGCTGGGCGGGGGCAGCTCAAATGCCGCCACCGTATTACTGGGGTTAAACAAGCTGTGGCAATTAGGGCTTTCTATGGAGGCATTAGCCAGGCTGGGCTTACAGCTTGGCGCCGATGTACCGGTCTTTATTTATGGGCACAGCGCCTGGGCCGAAGGGGTTGGTGAAAAGCTGACCTCCGTGACCCTGGATACGCCCTGGTTTGTGATTATTCACCCGAAAGTGAGCGTCTCAACCCCCCTAATCTTCCAGGACCCGGAATTGACACGCGACAGCCGCCCCATTACTATGGCGCGCGCACTGCAGGGGGGAGCGTCTGAGTGGCGTAACGACTGCGAGGCCATCGTAAAAAAACGCTATCCGCTGGTGGCGGAAGCGCTTGATTGGCTCGCGCAGTATGCACCTGTTCGGCTGACCGGTACTGGCGCTTGTCTGTTTGCGACGTTTGAGTCTGAACAAACCGCACGTACAGTCGCTGAATTGGCAGCTCAATGCTGGCCGACATGGGTCGCACGCGGCCTGAACACCTCTCCCCTACAAGATGCTCTGGGCTGCTGAAAGCGCCCGGTCATCGCATTAGGTTATTGCTGGGGTATCGCCAAGTGGTAAGGCACCGGTTTTTGGTATCGGCATTCCCAGGTTCGAATCCTGGTACCCCAGCCAACCTGACATGATCTGCGTTTTCTCCCCTGATTCCAAACACTGCAAAGGTGGCTGCGCGTGTCAAAATTGATGGTTTTCACCGGGAACGCCAATCCCGAACTCGCTCAAAAGATTGCCGAGAGCTTGGACAGCCGTATGGGTAATGCCACGGTTGGCCAATTTAGCGACGGCGAAATCGCAGTCGAGATCAATGAGAACGTGCGCGGTAAGGACGTGTTTATCCTCCAGTCCACCTGTGCACCGACGAATGACAACCTGATGGAGCTGATCCTGATGGTTGATGCTCTGCGTCGTGCCTCAGCGGCGCGGATTACGGCGGTTGTGCCGTATTTCGGCTATGCCCGTCAGGATCGCCGCGTACGCTCTGCTCGTGTCCCTATTTCCGCTAAAGTGGTGGCGGACATGATGGTAAAAGCGGGTGTTGATCGCGTAATGACGATGGACCTGCACGCCGACCAAATCCAGGGTTTCTTCGATGTCCCGGTAGACAACGTCTACGGTTCGCCGATTCTTCTGGATGATATCGAGCGCCAAAACTACGCTGACTTGGTCGTGGTTTCACCCGACGTAGGCGGTGTCGTTCGTGCTCGTGCTATCGCCAAACAGCTGAATGCTGACCTTGCGATTATCGACAAGCGTCGCCCCCAAGCCAATCAGGCTCAGGTGATGCACATCATCGGTGAAATTGAAGGCCGTACTTGCGTAGTCGTTGACGACATGATCGACACCGCTGGTACGCTTTGCAAAGCCGGTGAAGCACTGAAAGATCATGGCGCTGCACGCGTAGTGGCCTATGCGACACATCCGATCTTGTCCGGCCCTGCCGTTGACAACATCACCAACTCTGTACTGGACGAAGTTGTCGTGGCCGACACTATTCCGCTTGCTGACCATGCGCGTCGCAGTGGAAAAATTCGTCAGTTGAGCGTTGCCGGTTTGATTGCAGAAGCGATCCGTCGGGTTAGCAACGAAGAATCTGTTAGCGCGATGTTCCATTGATCGCCTAACGATATAGCCCCCTTCTGGGGCCTTGGAAACGTCGTCGTCTGGTCGCGGACAGCGGCGCTTTCTTACTTAAACCAAGAGGCAAATTACATGTCTGATTTTATCCTGAAAGCCAGCGTTCGTAACGACCTGGGGAAAGGTGCGAGCCGCCGCCTGCGTCGTGCGAACCAACAAGTACCGGCCGTTGTTTACGGCGGTGAAAAAGGCGCGCAATCAATCTCTGTAGAAAAAACTGCTTTCTACAAAGCGATTGAAGACGAAGTCTTCTTCTCCTCAGTAATCAAGCTGGTTATCGATGGTAAAGAAGAGCAAGTAGTGGTGCGTGATCTTCAGCGTCACCCCTACAAGCCGCTTCTGACTCACGCTGACTTCCTGCGTGTTGACGCTACTCATGAAATCACCATGAACGTACCGCTTCACGTAATCAGCGAAGAAAAGTGTGTGGGCATCAAAGACCAGGGCGGCGAATTGCACGTACTGGCTAACGAAGTTGCCATCAGCTGCCTACCGAAAGACCTGCCTGACTACCTGGAAGTTGATATTTCCGCGGTTGAGCTGGGCACGATCCTGCACCTGTCTGACCTGACACTGCCGAAGGGCGTTTCCTCCGTTGACCTGTCTCACGGTGAGGAGCACAACCACGCCATTCTCAGCATTACGAAAGTTAAAGTACGTAATGACGAAGAAGCAGACGAAGGCGAAGAAGGCACCAGCGCTGAGTAAGGCCGATAAGGGTGCGCATCGCCTTAATGGCTGAATACGTACCTGGCCCGGGCCATGCTCGTATGGCCCGGGAATGATAAGATCAAGCGCTTCGGCGCTTGATTTTTTTTGCGACTTGCCTTTTTGCAACTGCACCTCAAGCCGCCAATGGCGCACGACGTCAAGAATACGCCCGGATTTTTTTGGAGGTAGGTCAATGAGTCAGGTAACGGCCCTGATAGGACTAGGCAACCCCGGCGCCGAGTATGATACCACCCGGCACAATGCGGGTTTCTGGCTGGTCGATGCCATTGCGCGCAGCGCCCATACCGAACTGCGCCCGGAAAAGAAGTTCCTCGGCCTGTATGCCAAGGCCCGCGTGGGCGACCACGAGCTTCATCTGCTCAACCCTACCACCTTCATGAACCGAAGCGGCGCCTCTGTGGCAGCGCTTACCCAGTTTTTTAAACTTGCCCCCGAGAATTTACTGGTCGCTCATGATGAGCTAGACCTCCCCCCGGGGCAGGCGCGCTATAAAACAGGCGGTGGCCACGGTGGTCATAACGGCCTGCGCGATATCATCAGCGCACTTGGCAACCAAAAGCAGTTCCACCGTCTACGCATAGGCATCGGTCACCCAGGTGAGGCACGTCAGGTCACCCACTACGTGCTTGGTCGGCCCGGCAAAGACGAGCAGGCGGCCATTGATCATGTGCTTAACGAGTGCGAAGCCACACTTCCGCTTGTACTTGATGGCGATTGGGCGAAAGCCATGAATCGCCTGCATAGCGTAAAATAGTTACTATCGATTTTTTTCACTTTAGACCCGCGCTGAACACATCCTTTCGTTAGCGCGCGCCTAGCGGCCAGGAATGAACTTATGGGCTTTAACTGCGGCATCGTCGGCCTACCCAACGTAGGCAAATCCACGCTCTTCAATGCGTTGACAAAATCAGGCATTGATGCGGAAAACTTCCCGTTTTGTACGATAGAACCCAACGTAGGCATCGTTCCCATGCCTGACCCACGTTTGGACAAGCTGGCTGCGATCGTCAAACCTGAACGAGTCCTGCCCACGACCATGGAGTTTGTCGATATCGCAGGCCTCGTAGCAGGTGCCTCCAAGGGTGAAGGTCTGGGCAATAAATTTCTTGCCAACATTCGCGAAACCCAAGCGATTGCCCACGTGGTGCGCTGCTTTGATAACGACAACGTTATCCATGTTGCCAACCAGGTTGACCCTCGCGCCGACATCGAAACGATTAACCTTGAGCTTGCCCTGGCGGACCTGGATACCGTTGAGAAGGCCAGCCAGAGGCTCTTGCGTTCGGTCAAAGGCGGCGATAAGGAGGCCATCGCAACCAAAGCCATCCTCGACAAGATTGAGCCACACCTGGCCGAAGGCCACCCATTGCGCAGTTTTGGTCTGGATGAGGACGAAAAGCATCAGGTGAAAAGCTTTGGTTTTTTAACCCTAAAGCCCACCATGTACATCGCTAACGTCAATGAAGACGGGTTTGAGAACAACCCTTACCTGGATATCGTTAAAGAAATAGCTGCCGAAGAAGGCGCCGTCGTGGTGCCCGTCTGCAACCAGCTGGAAGCTGAAATCGCTGAGCTGGAAGATGAAGAACGCGCCATGTTCCTGGGTGAGATGGGCATGGAAGAGCCCGGCCTTGACCGCGTTATTCGCGCAGGTTATGCCCTGCTGGGCCTGCAAACCTACTTCACTGCAGGCGTAAAAGAAGTCCGCGCATGGACAGTAAAACAGGGTGCTACGGCTCCAGAGTCTGCTGGCGCTATCCATACTGACTTCCAGAAAGGCTTTATCCGCGCAGAAGTGATCGCCTATGACGATTTTGTCTCACTGGGCGGTGAGCAAGGTGCTAAAGATGCGGGCAAATGGCGCCTGGAAGGCAAAGAGTACATTGTGAAAGATGGTGATGTGGTGCACTTCCGGTTTAACGTTTAATTGACCACCCCGTAACCTGCTAGCTCCTGCCATGGGCGCACTCCTGCGCCCATGGCAATTTGTCTCTTCATCTGCCACCTTCAGGCAACGCCCCTACCTCTTTTTTCTTAATTTTTCAGTGGCATCCTACGCCCAGCCGACTAATACTGAGGCATCCGAGCTTATTCAACCGGAAGCTGATACCTATGGAAACACTGTACAAAGTGCTGTTACTTGGCAGCCTGATGCTTATGATCATTGCGCTGGTGCAACGGCTCTCTGCGCGTACGGCGTTTCCTGAAGCGACGCTGCTGGCGTTAACAGGCATCACCCTGGGGCTCTCTTACGCGACCCTGTCGACATTGTGGCCTGCCATAGATCTCTTTGATCCTCTCTTATCAGCATCCTTACCTGCTGAAATATATCTGTGGATCTTCCTCCCCCCGCTGTTGTTCCAGGCAGCGCTCAGTGTTGATGTTCGTGAAATGGTGCCTGATGCAGCACCTATTTTACTCCTTGCGGTAGTGGCTGTTTTCGTTGCTACAGGTATGGTGGGCCTGTCTATATGGCTGCTAGGCGCAGCAGCACTGCCTGTTGGGCTGTTACTTGGCGCCGTCATCGCGACAACTGACCCATCCGCCGTCATTGCCATTTTCCGTAACGTTGGAGCACCTCCACGGCTAATCCGTCTAGTGGAAGGCGAAAGCCTGCTAAATGATGCGGCCGCAATCGCGATTGTCAGCGTGCTACTCGCTTCACTTACCGACCATGTCGCTACCACTGCGCTACAGGTGGCCGGGATGCTAGCGTTATCCCTGGGTGGCGGTTTGATCCTTGGCGCTATCGTCGGGCGTATCGGTGCAGAGGCACTCGCTCTTATCGGTAACGATGGCAAAGCGCAGATAGCCATCACGCTTTCTCTGCCATACCCCACCTACCTGCTGGGCGAAAGTTTCGGTGTTTCGGGGGTTGTCGCTGTCGTAGCCGCAGGCCTGGTGCTCAACGGTTTAGGCAGAACGCGGACGTCGCCCGCCAATTGGGAATACCTGCAACTTCTCTGGGTGCAAATTGCCTCCGTCGCGGGTGCCATGGTGTTTTTGCTCGCCATGCTGCAAGTGCCAAAAATGCTGGAAGGGATGACTCTTGCGTGGCTACCCTTACTCGTAACGATTATTCTGGCGACCTTACTGGCACGCCTCCTCGTTCTATTTGGCTTTCTGCCGCTGTTGAATCGACTCAAGCTTTCAACCCCGATCAGCGCAAGCTATAAGCTGGCTATCACCTGGGGAGGACTACGTGGCGCGGTCACACTCGTACTTGCGCTTGGCGTTGCAGAGCAAACAGCGCTTTCAGCAGACATTCGCCATTTTGTCGCTATCCTGGCCACCGGCTTTGTACTATTCAGCCTACTGGTTAATGGAACCAGCCTTCAGGCGGTCATTCGCAAGCTAAAGCTTGATCAGCTAAACCCTTATGACAAAGCGCTTCAGCAACAGGCTATTCATCTTTCGACCATTGAGGTTGAAAGCGCGGTACAACGCACAGCGCAGAACTTCAACATTGCCCCCTCCATCACCGATGATGTCATTGCTAAATTTCGTCGCGATATGGCCATCGAGACGGCCCCTTTCGCGCTTGATCAAGCGCTACCTGAACGAGACCGTATGGCAATTGCGCTGGTGACGCTGGCTGTTCGAGAGCGCGACCTGATTCCGCGCTACGGAAACGGCGTCACCAGTATCCATAACCTGGATACGATGATGCGCGCCAGCGGCAGAACTATTGATGCGGCTCGCTCAGAGGGCCGCTTGGGTTATAACAGAGAAACACGGAAAATAACCTCACACACTCGCTGGATTAAGCTGTGCACCTTTCTTCACCAGCATATGAGGATCCGCTGGCCGCTGACACGTCTGCTATCTAACCGTTTTGAGTTATTAATTTGCCACAGGGCGGTACTAGAAGAGTTGCGCCATTACACAACACAGCGGCTAACCCCGCTATTCGGTCAGCGCATGGCTGAATTACTTGATGAGGTGCTCAATATAAGGATCAGCGCTGTCGACCAAGCAATACGTGAGACGGAAGCAAAGTTTGGTCGTCACGCCTACCAACTTGAGCAGCGCATGTTACGCCTTTATGCGTTGCGACGAAGTGCTGAAAGCATGGAAGAAATGGTAAAAGACCGCTTAGTCTCCCAAGAGGTTTTCGACGATATACAGCGTGGTTTACATCGCATTTGGCACAAGGCAACTGACCGTCCCAGCCTTTCCGGGCACGATTACGAGCACTTTCCTAAACACTCTCCTAAGCACTCTCCCAAGCCCCCTCACAAGTTCACTGGCAAGCCATCAGAGAACAGCCACTCCCTACCCAATGTAACGCCACCAGACAAACAACCTCAAAAAGACAACGAGTAACTACCTGGGCATCGCGCTTATTACGTTAAAATATTGACGAGCGGAAAAAAGCTGTTAATATACGCCCCCGTTGAAAGGCTACGTAGCTCAGCTGGTTAGAGCACATCACTCATAATGATGGGGTCCCCTGTTCAAATCAGGGCGTAGCCACCAACACCGAATGGCGAAAGGCCCGCTGACTTAGTCAGCGGGCCTTTCTCGTTGTTGGGCGTTATCTAGTGCGCATCAACCAAGCGTCGGCCGATTCAGAAACACTTTCAATGCCCGGGTTAGGTATTCCACGTCACGCGTACCCGCCGTTTCACGGATAGAGTGCATGGCCCACTGTGGCACGCCGATATCCAGCGTAGGCACACCCAGCTCCGTCGCCGTAATCGGCCCAATGGTACTACCGCAGCCCATATCCGCCCGCGTCACAAACGACTGTACCGGCACGTCGGCTTCGCGACACGCATCACGAAATAGCGCACCGGTTACGCTATTGGTGGCGTAGCGCTGGCTGGCATTCACCTTGATAACCGGGCCGCCGTTAATGGCGGGGCCATGCTGCTCATCATGCTTATCGCGAAAGTTAGGATGCAACGCATGCGCATTGTCACAGGAAATCATCAGCGATGACTGAATCAACTGAATCAGCGACTCCTCGCTGCCCTCTCCTACCTGCGCATTGATGCGCTTAAGCACATCGCCCAGGAACGGCCCCTGCGCACCACAAGCGCTCGCACTACCCACCTCTTCGTGATCGTTCGCCACTAACAACGCCCCCTGGCTACCATCACTTTCGAGCAAGGCCTCCATGCCAATAAAACAGGAGAGCAGATTGTCCAGCCGCGCACTGGCGATGAGCTCTTGCTTAACCCCTACGAGCGAAGGCGGCTGTACATCGTAAAAACCCAGTTCAAAATCCACCACCTCAGCGGAGCGCACACCGTGCTGCTCCTCAAGCCAAGCAGCTAGCAATTCAGAAAGCTTGGTGCTATCGCTTTGCAGCAGTACCGGCGCCATTTGCGTTTGCGGATTAATAGCACGGCCCGAATTCACGTCGCGATCCAGATGGATGGCCAGGTTCGGTACCATCGCAATAGGCCGGTCAACATTCAGCAGCAGGCTTTCCAGCCGCCCGTCTGCATGGCGCACATGTACGCGCCCAGCTAATCCTAAATCACGGTCAAACCAGGGCGCCAACAGTACGCCCCCATACACCTGCACGCCAAGCTGCAACCAACCTGCAGCGTGCTGAGTGGCGTTGGGCTTTAAGCGCAATCCGGGGCTATCCGTATGCGCGCCCAGCATACGCAAACTTTTAAGCGTATCGCTTGGCAACTGAAAGGCGATAATGGAAGAATCATTGCGCGTAACGTAATAGCGCTGCCCAGGCGCCAGCTGCCAATTAGCCGTCTCGTGGAGACGCTGAAAACCTGCTTTCTCCAAGCGTTCGGCCATTGCCTTCGTTGCATGCCAAGGTGTGGGCGACTGGCGCAGAAAATCACATAACCGCGTTAGCCGATCGGCGTTGAAAGCTTCGGACATGGAAATCCTCATAACAGTAATGATTGAGTCTCATAGAGCAAACGACCTGCTACAATGCCCCCTGGCCTACGCAACACATAGGTCACAAGCAGGTCTAGGGAAGAATGAGTGTACACAAATCCGGGAGAGCTTGACTGATGAGCTTGTTTGCAACGCTTTCGCGCTCGGTCGCCCTTGCCGTGATGCTGGTCGTTACCAGCCCGGCAGTTATGGCACAAATTGCGCCGACCGACGAACAACGCCAAGCGGCAGTAGAAATTGCGGATGCGCTCCGCTACGGCCACTACGCCAACATAACGTTTGATGAGCAGTGGTCACAGGAGGCCTTCCAACGCTACCTGGATATCCTCGATGGTCAACGCGCTTATTTACTAAATCGCGATATAGTGCCCTACCGCCATTATGAAAATGATATGGCTGAAGCACTCTTTAACGGCGATTTGGATGATGCTTACGCGCTTTATAACCAGCTAAGCGAGCGTAATATTGCGCGGGTTGAATGGCTGCTTGCACGTCTTGATGAAGGCCTATCGTTTAGCTTTGATAGCGATGAGCGCTTGGAAGTTGATCGCGAAAATGCTCCCTGGGCCACCCGCGAGAGCGAACTTGATGAGCTATGGCGCAAGCGGTTAAAAAATGACGCGCTAACGCTCGCGCTTACCGACCAGGATGACGAGCAGATAGTCGACAACCTGCGCCAGCGCTATGAAGGCCAGCTTAGTCGTCTACGCCAAACTGAATCAGAAGATGTCTTCGGCTTGATAATGGCAGCGGTCACCAGCACGATTGATCCACATACCGGCTACCTCTCACCACGCCAAAGCGAATCTTTTGACATCCAGATGAGCCTCTCGCTGGAAGGCATTGGCGCGCTACTGCAGGCCGATGGCGAATACGTGAAAGTAGCAAGCCTGGTGCCCGGCGGCCCCGCTGACCGTGCAGATGTCCTGGAACCTGCCGACCGCATTATTGCGGTTGGCCAGGAAGAGGGCGAAATGGTCAACGTTGTGGGCATGCGCCTGGACAACGTCGTTGACTTGATTCGTGGCCCCAAAGGCTCCGTAGTCCGCCTGGATATCGTGCCCGCCCAAGCGGTGGACATGACCCGCTCGCATATTGTCGAGATCACCCGCGATACCGTAAGCCTTGAAGACCAGGCGGCCCATGGCGAAGTGATCAACGTTGAGCGAGACGGCGAACCCCATCCCATTGGGGTCATTAACATTCCTACTTTCTATGTTGATTTTGACGCCTGGCAGGCGGGCGAAGAGGAGTATCGCAGCACCACACGCGATGTCGCCCGTGAAGTTGAGCGTTTAAAAGAGCAAGGCGTAGAAGGCATTGTGCTGGATCTGCGTAATAACGGCGGCGGCGCGCTTCAAGAGGCTAACTCGCTGATTGGCTTGTTTATTGACCGAGGCCCCACCGTACAGGTACGTGACGCTCAAGGGCGCATTCAGCTATACGGCGATACCGACGCAGGCACACTCTACGATGGTCCGCTGACCGTGCTGGTTAACCGCCTTTCCGCCTCTGCCTCAGAAATCTTTGCAGGCGCTATTCAGGATTATGGTCGCGGCCTGGTAGTAGGCTCATCAACCTTTGGCAAAGGTACCGTACAAACGCTGAACGACCTAAGCCATGGGCAGATCAAGCTGACCCGCGCTAAGTTTTACCGCATCACCGGTAAAAGCACGCAAAATCGTGGGGTTGAGCCTGACATTAGCTTCCCGAGCTTAATCGACCCAGAACGGATCGGTGAAAGCAGCCTGGATAACGCCCTTGGCTGGGATACTGTTCAAGATGTTCAGTATCGTCGCTACGGAACGCCGGAAACCTTTATAGACGCACTGAACACCCAACACGCAGCGCGCGCCAAAGAGAACCCCAACTTCCGCTATGTTGAGCGCCAATCCACGCTGGCCCGCCAGCTACGTGAGCAGCACACCAGCGTGAGCCTGAACCGCGAGCAGCGCCAGCGTGAGCTTGAGGCCCAAGAGGCCGAGCAGCTTTCGCTAGAGAACCAGCGTCGCCGGGCACTCAAACTGCCAGAACTAGATGAGTGGATGGATGCACGCCTGGAAAGCAGCGAACCCAGTGACGATGCTGACGAAAACGGAGAGGATGAAGGCATGCCCGCTGATCGCGCTCCCGTACTAGAAGCCGCAGAAATCCTGCTGGATTACGCGCAATTTCAACAAGCCCAGCGAATGGCGACACGCTAAATAACCATTGATCGCTGTATGACGCCGACCTTTTAGGTCGGCGTTTTACGCGTGACTTTTGACCCGCCAGATACACGAAATCAACCCAATACCGTTAGGCAGCGGGGCCAATAATTTTACAGGGGTTAATAACGTCCTGGAGACGATAAAGGTTTGAAGAGGTAATAAAAATCAGGGGAGCTAGAAAGCAGCACGCTTTTCAGAACCAGGCACAGAAGCACACTGTGAATCTAAAAAGGCAAGTAGATGGCTCCTCGAACAGGACTCGAACCTGTGACCCAATGATTAACAGTCATTTGCTCTACCAACTGAGCTATCGAGGAATAACGCGCTACCTATAGCAGGCTATGCCGAAACAGGTAGTAAAATAGTCAGCTTGGCTCCTCGAACAGGACTCGAACCTGTGACCCAATGATTAACAGTCATTTGCTCTACCAACTGAGCTATCGAGGAACATCTTAAGCTATTGTGTTTTAAGCAGAACCAACCTGTAAAGTGTTGGCTCCTCGAACAGGACTCGAACCTGTGACCCAATGATTAACAGTCATTTGCTCTACCAACTGAGCTATCGAGGAACTTCTCAAACACGGTGCGTAGTATACTGATTTAGAGACTAAGGTCAAGTATCGATTATTGGGGAATGCTAGCCCCCGGTTTCTTGTGCCCGTATAATAGGATTATTCAACAGTAGCCTACGCTGCTAAAACGATACCCCATTCATTCCTCGTCCCCCGACGACCCATAGACGACAGGTACCGATGGCGAAGAAGCTCTTCATCAAAACGCACGGCTGCCAAATGAACGAGTACGACTCCTCCCGTATGGCGGATCTACTCGGTGAATCTCACCAGCTTGAACTCACCGACAATGAGAAGGAAGCCGATGTCATCCTTCTTAACACCTGTTCAATTCGTGAGAAGGCTCAGGAGAAAGTGTTTCATCAGCTGGGGCGCTGGAAAAAGCTAAAAGACGCCAACCCGGACCTGGTAATTGGCGTAGGCGGCTGCGTGGCAAGCCAGGAAGGCGATGCGCTGCGTAAGCGTGCGCCCTTCGTGGATATGATTTTCGGCCCGCAGACGCTGCACCGTGTGCCCTCCATGCTGGATGCGCGCAGCAACAATCAAATTGCCGCCGTAGACGTAACGTTCCCGGAAATCGAGAAGTTTGATCACCTGCCCCAGCCCAAGTCAGATGGCGCCACGGCCTTTGTCTCGATCATGGAAGGCTGCTCCAAATACTGCACCTTCTGCGTGGTGCCCTATACCCGCGGAGAAGAGGTCTCGCGTCCGTTTGAGAAGGTGATGGATGAAGTTATCCACCTGGCCGATCAAGGGGTGCGCGAAGTCAACCTGCTGGGCCAAAACGTTAACGCCTACCGAGGCGACAACGACGACGGTGATGAAATTGATCTTGCCGAGCTGATTGCCTGCATCGCTGCAGTAGATGGCATTGACCGCATACGCTTTACCACCTCGCATCCGGTTGAGTTCACCGACAGCCTGGTGGATGCATTTGCAGACATCCCGGAACTGGTCAGCCACCTGCACCTGCCGGTGCAATCGGGTTCCGACCGGATTCTCAGCGCCATGAAGCGTGGCCATACTGCCGAAGAGTACATTGAGAAGATGGAGCGCGTGCGCGCTAACCGTCCGGATATCAGCTTCTCATCGGACTTCATTATCGGCTTCCCAGGTGAAACCGAGGAAGACTTTGAAGCCACGATGAATCTGATCCACCGGATTGGCTTCGATCACTCGTTTAGTTTTGTGTACTCGGCGCGCCCGGGCACCCCCGCCTCAGGCCTGCCGGATGACACCCCAGAAAGCGTCAAGAAGCAGCGTCTGGCGATTCTGCAAGAGCGCATTCTGCAGAATGTGGCCCAGATCAGCCGCCGTATGGTGGGGTCTACCCAGCGCATTCTGGTCACCGGCTTTTCACCTAAAGACCCCGGCCAACTCTCTGGGCGTACGGAGAATAACCGCGTGGTTAACTTCCGTGCGGCTAACCCTACCGAGCTAATCGGCTACTTTGTGGATGTTGAGATCACTGAGGCATTCCCCAACTCGCTGCGCGGCGAGCTCGTCTCCCCCGAGCGTTACTGATCGCTATCTTATCTTAGGTAATTGCCCCAACCCCGGTTGGGGCAGTAAGCTGGGTGTCTACACACATTAACTGACGGATTTCCTACTCTTGAGCCAGCCATCACCTCAGGCCAACCGCATTATCACCCTAAGCCTTGAACCCAATGACCCACAGCGGCTTGCCAGCTTAAGTGGCCAGCAGGACGAGCATCTAAAGCTGATTGAGAGCCGCTTGGACGTGACTTTGCGCAACCGGGGCAATATGTTTCAGCTGGCCGGTGCTGCCAACCGCATCAAAGCGGCGGCTAACGTGCTTGAGCACCTCTACCGCGAAACGGCGGTGGATGATCTTTCGGCAGATACCGTGCACCTGTTCCTGCAAGAGTCTGGCCTGGAAGCACTAGAAGACGAGCAGGACGGAGAAGGCAGCCCCGATGACGTGGTAATGCGCACGCCGCGCACCATGATCAAGCCGCGCGGCTTGAACCAGCAGCGCTACGTCACCAGCATCCGCGAGCACGATATTAACTTCGGCATCGGGCCAGCCGGCACCGGCAAAACGTATCTGGCGGTAGCAGCAGCGGTTGAAGCTCTTAACCAACAGGAAGTGCGCCGCATCTTACTGGTACGCCCAGCGGTTGAAGCGGGTGAAAAACTCGGCTTTTTGCCTGGTGATCTAGCCCAAAAGATCGACCCGTACCTGCGCCCGCTGTACGACGCGCTGTACGAGATGATCGGTTTTGAACAAGTGGCCAAGCTCATCGAGCGCCAAGTGATTGAAATAGCGCCGCTGGCCTATATGCGCGGTCGCACGCTGAATAATTCGTACATCATTTTGGACGAAAGCCAGAACACCACGCCGGAGCAGATGAAAATGTTCCTGACCCGGATCGGTTTTGGCTCAACGGCCGTGATCACCGGGGATATCACCCAGGTCGACCTTCCTCGTGGGCAGCGCTCTGGCTTGTCCCAGGTACTTGACGTACTGAAAGATACGCCTGGTATCGGCGTTACCCACTTTGCCGCCAAGGATGTCGTACGCCACCCCCTGGTGCAGCGTATTATCGAAGCCTACGACGAATTCGAATCGCAGCAGGAAGTGGAAGAGCGTGCCCGCCGTGAAGTACGCCAGCAAGAGCGCGAGGCACGCCTTCAGGGGCGCGAACAGTCTCAGGAACGATGGGGAGATACATCACGTTGAACAATATCGTGATTGATCGACAGGCCGCTATTGATGAACCGCTGCTGCCCACGCTTGAACAGCTCACCCACTGGGTGGGCTGTGTGTTTTCTCATCACCCGGATGATGAGCGCCAAGAGCTTACGATCCGCTTTGTGGACGAGCAAGAAAGCCAAGCCTTAAACCGCGATTATCGCGGCAAAGACAAGCCCACCAATGTGCTATCGTTCCCATTTGAAAACCCGCCGGGGCTCACGCTACCGCTGCTCGGCGATTTGATTATTTGTCATGCCGTTGTGGTAAAAGAGGCGGGCGAGCAACAGAAGCCGTTAACGCACCACTATGCGCACATGGTCGTTCATGGCACGCTCCATTTAATGGGCTATGACCATATTGAAGATAATGAGGCAGAAGAGATGGAGCAGCTAGAGCGTACGCTGCTTGCTGAGCTGGGCATCTCTGACCCTTACCATGTGCCATGACACTGACAACGCGCGGGGAAGAAACCGTTCATTGATGCAAGGCAAGAGGCATAGTGCAACATAGCGCCCTGTACCAGGGGGACACCGCCTTGTTGGCACCCTGTTTTTTGTTGATACTAGATTTAGGCACGTTACGACACCTGTCTGCCCCGTAAACAAGAGATTTGACGCATGAGCGAAGACCGATCGAGCAATCCTAATCAAAAATCCTGGCTCGAGAAACTCTTTGGCGCCCTTACCGGAGATACCGACGAACCCAGTTCACGCGCTGAACTGATGACGTTTTTACGCCATACCGCTGGGAAACTGAAGCTGGATCAGGACGCCATCATGATTATTGAAGGTGCGCTTGAAATTAGCGATCGACAGGTTCGAGAAGTATTAATACCCCGCTCTCAGGTATCAGCCATAACGCTGGACCAAACGCGTGATGGCTATTTACCGCTTATCCAGGAAACCGGTCACTCCCGCTATCCTGTGATTGGCGAGAATCTGGATGATGTTAAAGGGATATTGCTGGTAAAAGACTTGCTTCCTTTACTGTCGCAAACCCAGGAAAGCCGGGACGCCTTCAAACTGGAAGATGTTCTCCGTCCGGCCATGTTTATTCCAGAGTCGAAACGGCTTAACAGCCTGCTCAAAGAGTTTCGTGATACGCACAACCACATGGCAATTGTGGTAGATGAGTATGGCGGTACTGCCGGCATTATTACGATTGAAGACATTCTGGAACAAATCGTGGGTGATATTGAAGACGAGCACGATACCGACGAAGAGGACGATATCCGCACGCTGGAAAACGGCCACTTTGCTATTCGCGCCCTCACCTCCATCGAAGACTTTAACGAACGCTTTGGCACCGAATTCTCTGATGATGAATTCGATACCGTGGGCGGCCTGGTGATGCAGCAATTTGGTCATTTGCCCGGGCGCAGCGAGCATACTCGCTTCGGCGGCTGGCACTTTGTCATCCTGAATGCAGATAACCGGCGCATCCGCTTATTAGAGGCCTATCGTGAAAGCGATGGCGAGAGCCTCGAACCTCAAAAAAACGACTAGCAGCTTACCGATTAACCACGTATTGACAGGATATTTCATGGGGCCAACACCCGCCTTTATGCTTCAACTGTTACTGGCCCTGGTTGCGGGCGGCTTTACCACGCTAACCGCTTCACCATTTGAACTATGGTGGCTTGGCCCAGTGGCGATTGCTCTGCTTTACGTAGGGATTCATACCTTAACGCCTGCCCAGGCAGCGATTAAAGGCTGGCTCTATGGCATTGCACTCTTTGCCAGCGGCGCCTCATGGGTCTATATCTCCATTCATGATTACGGCTATACCGGCGTGCCGCTGGCAGTGTTGCTGACCGCACTTTTTGTCGCCGTACTGGCCCTTTTTTATGCGGGCACCTTCTGGCTTTACCGGCGCTTTACCACGCCCCGATTGGCATGGCTAACGTTTGCCGGTGCCTGGGTGCTGGGTGAAGTGCTGCGCACCTACCTGTTTACAGGCTTCCCTTGGCTACTAATGGGCTCAGGCTATGTCGATTCACCCTTGGCAAGCTGGGCACCAATTGGCGGTGTCTACCTACTTTCCCTGCTGGTGGTGCTTAGCGGCACACTGGCAGCTAACGTGCTTCTGCGCCGCCAGTGGTGGGCACTGGCCCCGTTACTGGCGATCTGGCTGATACCGCTGGCCTTGCCTGCACAGTGGACCACCCCTTCCAGCACACCGACTCGGGTTGCTTTACTTCAGGGCAACCTCCCGCAGTTGCTAAAGTGGACGCCAGACGGCCAGCGCATCGCAGCGAATACCTACAGCCGACTGACCGCTGAAGTCGCCGATGAGGCTGACATAATTATCTGGCCAGAAACCGCACTTCCCATGACGGAAACTCAGGCACGTCCGGTCCTGGAGCGCGTTCAGGCTAACCTTCCGCCAGGCGTTGCCTTGGTGACAGGCATCGTTCAATTGGATGAGGCTAACCGCTACTACAACAGCGTGGTGGGCATTGGCAACGTTGAAGGCAGTTATCAAAAAGAGCACCTGGTGCCCTTTGGCGAATACCTACCGCTTGAAAGCGTGCTGCGCGGTGCTATCGACTTTTTTGACCTGCCGATGTCGAGCTTTACCAAAGGCGCATCGCATCAGACGCCCATGCAGGCCTCCGGCATTCGCCTGGGCAACGCGATCTGTTATGAAATCATCTATCCGCAGCTTGTGGCGCGTCGCGCTCAGGACAGCGATGTGCTGCTGACGGTTTCCAACGACACCTGGTTTGGCGCCTCCATTGGCCCTTTCCAGCATTTGCAAATGGCACGACTTAGAGCACTTGAAAATGGTCGCTATGTAATACGCGCCACCAGTAACGGCGTTACAGCGATTATTGATGCCCACGGAAGCATCGTTGCTCAAGTGCCCCAGTTTGAAACGACAGCGTTAGTGGGTGAGTTCTATGCGATGGAGGGGTTAACACCTTTTACCCGCACCGGGAGCTGGCCTGCATGGCTACTAGCGGGGCTAATTCTGCTACCTGGCCTTCGCTTGACACGTTGTCGCGGTCGATAGGAACCTTCAACATGACACGCTACAATAGAGCACTTTTTTGATTCTGGCTGGCATAGGAATACCACTATGTTAAAATCTCGTCCTTTTTTACTACTTGTCGTGATGCCGCTGGCGCTTACTGTCGTGTTGGCGGGCGCTATCTTCGGTGGCCAGGTTATGTCTGACAGCCATGTTGGCGATGACATTCAACACGCTCTGGCAAATAAGCTGGGGACATCCCATGATATTGAGCTCTCGCAGCTGCAGGAAGTGCAGTATGGTTATGGCATCTGCGGCCTCTATCGCACAGCCTCTTCTGACAATGGCTATGCCTCCTTTTTCTACGATAAAGACAGTGAGAATATCGAACTGGATATTAACTCTCGTCTGTACAAGTCGCGCTGCGGCCTCTCTGCCGTCTGCTAAATCGCTTTCGTTGCCAGGTATTAGCCAAGTAAACGGCATATAAAAAGGGGCGACTGATCATCAGTCGCCCCTTTTTTGCTACAGACTTTTTCTACCTACGTCTACTACCTGTTTAGCTCCCTGGGGCTACTCCAAGCGGCGTTAGCTTTTTTCTATCAGCCGTTTGATATCCGCCTGAACATCCGTTATCGGGTGGCTATCCCGCACCAGGAACTGTGCATTCCCCTCTCGATCAAAGGCAAAAACAGCGCTGGAGTGTGTTACCAGGTAGTCACCATTCTCATTCTCTTCACCGTATTCGTAAGCAACGCGGTAACGATTGGTGATCGCATCAATGTCGGCTTTAGAGCCGGTCAAGCCAGTAAACTCAGGGCCAAAGGCATTGGTATAGCGCTTTAGCACCTCGGGCGTGTCACGCGCTGGGTCGACCGAAATAAACAGCACCTGAACCTCGTCGCGCGTCTCATCATCCAGCTGTCTGATCGCATCGCCTAATCTTGCCAGGGTAATGGGGCAAACATCGGGGCAAAACGTGTAGCCAAAATAGACAAGCGCTGGCTTACCCAGATATTCATCCGCTTGGACGCTGTCGCCGTTATCATCCACCAGTGAAAAATCAAGCGACGGCATAATGTCGGCAACATCGGTGGTACGCCAACTCTGATCACTACAACCAGCCAGTAAAAGAGACGCCAACGCGGCGAACAACAACTTGTACATATAGGGTTCCTATTCCTGGCCTTTACATCGATGCTGGAGAGACAACATTAAAGGTAACGGGCAGTTGCTGTTCATCGCTAAACTCAAGCACCACGTCAACGTCATCACCTACGTTTAAGGGCTCAACGCGGCGCATAAACATCAGATGATGACCTTTGGGCGCAAACTCAAAACGCTCGCCTGAGGCAATTTCAAGCGATGTAAGTTCGTGCATATGGGCCATACCGTCGTGCTCGGAGCTAACATGTATTTCAACACTATCAAAGGCAGGGCTTTGAGCGCCCACCAGCGTGACGGTGTCATCGCCCGCATTATAAAGCTCAAAGTAACCTGCACCGGGCGTGTTACCAGGCAGCAGGCTTAACCGAGCATTGCTTACTTCAAGCGTCTGCGCCTGCGCAACGCCTGCCGTTAATAGCAGTGCTAACGCGCTTAACGCCAGCCGCTGAGTCACTCGTTGGGCCATGACATTCAGTGCCTTGTTCGCCATTACTTCGATGCTCCCTTTAAATAAACACGGTTAAACGGCACACGCGCCAAGCTCGCACGTACTGGCCTATCGTACGTTATAAATCTTTGGCTACCATAGCGCCATCCAGGTGTTCTACAACCCTCCTGCGACATTATGACAGCACCCTCGGCCTGCCGATATTAGGCGAGAACGCGGCGCGGTTTGTGTTTGCCACAAAGGGGG